>NZ_RZGU01000007.1:149543-160429 GCF_003990085.1 Legionella sp. km535
AGTGGTGAACTTAAGCTGGCATAACAACGTGTATAAATCAAATTAATTGAAATAAATGGGGAGAGACCTTGCTTTTTTTTGATACAATAAGCCAACAATAGTCTTAATTTGTCAGGAGCACAGTCCTATGCCAAAACTTTACTCACCGGAAGAACACCTGGCACATCCCTTGGCGCGGCTTATCCCAGAGATTGTATGGCATGGTTCGTACTTTATCGGCAGTGCCAAAGATGCTGAACTCCAGAGGGCGCAAGGCACTCTGGAGGAGGCATCAGCACCTCTTCAACCTAGAGAGCAACCGTTAAAATCCCTGCTCTGCATGCTTTATGGTCACCCCGATGCTACGACCGAACAAGCACTTCATGCTGCCCGAGCCATGGGATGCGATGATCAGACCATTTTCATCGCCGCCGCCTGTGCCGGACGCGAAGGCCTCCTTAGCACCCTTGGGCAGGCCATGGATCTGAATGTAATCAGGCATATAATTATGACTGATGACTATATACTGTATCGCATCACCGCAGGAAACGGCCATCTTCCTGCCCTTGAATATCTTGAAAGCCTAATGACCGACCAGCAAATGAAGACAGCATTGAAGGCAAGTGACTATGAGGCATATCGCCATGCCGCAGCAGAAGGCTACCGACAAATCCTTGATCACCTTGAGAACCGGATGACCAACCCGCAAAAAGAGGCAGCGTTGGAGGCTATTTACTACGGAGCATATACCTGTGCCGCAATGTACGGCAGGCTGGAAATCCTTGAATACCTTGAAAGCCGAATGACCAACCCGCAAAAAGAGGCGGCGTTGAAGGCTCAAGACTATTGCGCATATCGCGGTGCCGCAGAAAACGGCCAGCTGCACATCCTTGAATACCTTGAAGGCCGAATGACCAACCCGCAAAAAGAGGCGGCGCTAGAGGCTGGAGACTATTATGCGTATCAATGGGCCGCAGCAAACGGCCATCTACACATCCTTGAATACCTTGAAGGCCGAATGATCAACCAACAAATAGAGAAAGCGTGGCAGGCTAGTAACTTTTTTGCGTATTGCTGGGCCGCAGCAAACGGCCACAAGCATATCCTTATACATCTTGAAAGTTTGATGACCAACCCGCAAAAAGAGGCGGCTCTGGAGGCTAATGGTTATAATGCGTATCGCCAGGCCGCAGCATACAACCTTCCGCACATTCTTGAATACCTTGAGGAGCGAATGACCGATTCGCAAAAAGAGGCAGCGCAGCAGGCTTGTAACTGTTATGGATATACATATGCCGCAACACGGGGTCACCAGAACATCGTCGAGCACCTCTCGAAAACCCCCCGGGTTTTTGCCTATGCTGAGATGCACATTCACGAATACGGCGATCATGTACGCTCTTTTGCTCAGACCAAACTACAGGATTGGCAACAGGCGTCTGAGGCCTTCGCAGGCAGCAACCCCAATGGCGTGTTCAACCTTGACGAGAAAAGCTCACGACTGGCCTTTTACATCGCCCGCCACCTGATAAGGGAAAACACGGCAGCCTCTTCAGAGCAGCTGCGATTCCTGATGGGCATACCGGGTGTTGCATTCCTTGCGCATCAGGAAGTTACACCCAATGAGGCCAATGAGCTCCTGCGCCTTGCGCTCACATGCCAAAACCGGACGGCCGCTGACATCCTGCTGTCGCTGACACGGGTGCGCACGCTCGCAGAAGCTAACAACTATTATTTTCATGAGATGCAGGGACGTTTTGACCTGCGTGCCTTGGCCAGGGACAGAGAGTCATCCATGCGCGCCCTGGCTCCAGCTGAGCAGCAACGCATCCGGCGTCTCGATGCGTATTACGGTCCGGTCGTTCAATCCCGTGGGACCGATAACCTCCTTGAAGTGCTGCGAGAGTTCCTGCGGGAGCGCTACCGGGATAATCCGGCACAGATCACCGTCAACGACACCACAATCAACCTTCCTCTGAACTGGCAGGACTTTGAAAGCCTGGGTTTCGAAGGCGATTTGAGGGAGAAGGCTCTCAAAGCCTATTATGCTCATCCTGAGCATTCGGCCCTGCGCTGGCTCCTGCAACCCAACCCGTGGATGGCGGAAAATGCCGCCTACGTGGAGGGCACCCCTGGCGCGCACACGGCCTATTCCACCTTTGGCAATTACCGCGAGATGATTGCACTGTTTTGGCTTGCGGCCAGTGACGGGGACACACCGGCCACAGACGGACACACTCTCGTGGGGCGAATCGAGCATTTCATTCGCGAGCTCGCCCTCATTGAACGCGCCCACAATTGGGATCGTACCCGCCCTGTTCAGCGCGCCGACGGCACCTGGACGCTCGAAGAATATGATGACCTTGAAGGCGATAAACCCAGCTGCTTCTCGGGCGTCAAACGCCGCCTCTTTCAGTCCGTTATCGGGCATCCGCTGCTGCAGCCCTTCGGCAACGACATCCTTGATGCCGAACTGCGCGAATTTGCACGCCGTCACTTCGCAGACTGCATCACAGAAACGAGTAAACGGCTGCTTCTCAAGGCACAGAAGTCCATTGAGAATCTCGAACCATTAAGCGCAGACCAGTTCGAAGCTATGAAAAGCCTGAACATCCCCCCTGACGCTATATCTGCGTTCATTGACAGACTGCAGGAAAAGTACACAGACGAGTGGACACCCGCCTGCACGGAATATCTGCAGGCGAAACTCGCCCTCCCTTATAGCCAGGCCACGCACGTTAATTCCCTGTGGCTTTTAACCGATTTTTCGAACCTGCTACAATCCATAATGTTCGCATCAGCCACCTCTCCTTCTTCCGCGTCAGTGGGTTTCTTTGCCACGGGAGGCTCCGGTGCTGCATCCTCGAGCAGCGCAGGCGTAGCGGCGTTACGGGATAATGATACAGAACACAGGCAGTCTACGCTGTAGTAACGCTTTCATGCTGTGGGGGGTTAACTGACTACAGGGGGCCTATGGAAGGCCCACAAGTGTTCGTTTTAATTAGGGTCACTTCAGAAAACGGAAAATATAACACGCTAAGCTTGTGGTGAAACAGGAAATCATTATTGCTCATTCAGAAGTGCCATAAAAATATGATTTTCATATTTTCCATCAATGCAAACTCCATTTTTGTGAATCCCTTCCTTTTCAAATCCAAATTGCTCATAAAGCGCGATGGCTGATATATTTTTTTCACGTACTGTAAGTTCAATACGAGTCAATCCTTTTTCCTTGGCTTTTTGAAGAGCCGACTTTAATAATGCTTTCCCAATACCCTGACCTCGAAAAGGCGCTAGTACACCAATACCTAGTGAACCAATATGAGCAAAAACAGGGCGATCGAGTGCGCTGATATCACACCACCCAACTATTTTTCCATCAATTACTGCAATAACATGAGGCCAGTTACCATTAATATTTTGTAAAACGAAATCTTTTGTTGTATTAATTGGAGGACCTTCTAAAAAGGCCAAGTACTGCCGTTCCCGAGCAACGCTATCAACAGCAGACCAAAAGCCATCAATATGTTCTTCAGTTATAGGAATGATTTCAAAATTCATAAATGTTCGACTCCTAGATTTAATTATTTGATGCAGGGATCCAGCGGTATAAAGTGGGTACAGATACTCCAAGATTTTCAGCTACATCTCTAGGTAGTGAACCAGATGAGAGTAATTGTTTAGCAGATTCAATTTTGCTTTGAGTCATTTTTCGTCTCCGGCCACCAACTCTACCTTTGGCCTTGGCTGCAGCTTAGTTCTTTCCGCCTTTAATTTACGTTCCATTTGAGCTAGGCTTGCCATGACATGAAAAAAGAAGCGGCCTGCTGCTGTAGATGTATCAACATTATCGGTATTACTTTTAAAGTGGATTTCTTTTTGATTTAAAAAATTCACCAAATCAATTAACCCCTTAACAGTAAGACCTAAGCGGTCTAATTTCCAAACAACTAAAGTGTCATTTTTTCTCAATACCTCAATAGCCATAGTAAGACCCGGACGATTTGTCTTGGTTCCTAATATTTGATCTTGATATAGCTTTTTCACAACCAGTCTCTTTTAATGCTAAAAGCTGAAGCTCCAAGTTTTAATCGATTGTTGATACGCGTGCATAACCAACTAGCATAACAAAATCCTCTATTGTAAAACCCATCGCCCATTTTTTCTTACGGCATCGTGCATAGCGTCTGGCGCCAGATCAATTTCCCCAGGCCAAGTTAAAACCTCATATTCAAGATGAGCCTGATTAAATATATCTCTATCTTTAAGAGCTGCAAAAACTCCCGCATGATTACTCATTATTAATGAGCTCATTTCAACAAAACCATGTGTACCATCATTAAACTCAACCTCAAGTTCATAGTTAGGCAGTGGTTTTACTTTTGTTAGCCGCCATGGTGCAGCACTCACTATTCCAGGGGTGATATTTTCTTTGGTGACTGATTATATAGCAATAAGACTTTAGAGTTCTTGTTGGGTACATGAAATACTGCACTACCTTTTTCCTAAATGAAAACTATTTTTGAAATATTATGGATAAAAGATCTAACACCTTAATTTGGTCTTCCCTTTCAATTACGCCTAATTTTTTACAATACGAGTTCGATCAATGGATCTTAGTTGATCTAGCGCAATCTGCCCCTTTTTATCTTTAAATTTTGTCAATATTCTTGTTGGAAAATTGTCTTTAATTGTACTTATCATCGGTGCAATTATAACTGATTTTAGCCTGCTTAAATTCATTGAGTCTGGTGATATAATCACTGCTGGACGTGTTTTTTTTATTTCAGATCCAATTGTGGGATCGAGGTTTACTAAAAAAACATCAAACCTTTTTATTTTTACCACGTCCATTCATCCATATCGAAATCATTGCTTAGATTTAAATGAGTCTCATCACTACCATTATCTACAACAGCATTGAATTGCTCTAACCATCCTTCCTGCTGATTTTTGATTGGGATTAATGTAAGCACGCCCTTTTCGTCGGCTCTAATTTCCAATTCTTCTCCAGGATGTAAATGAGCTTCTTTAATGATAACTGAGGGAATTCGAATTCCGATTGAGTTTCCCCATTTCGTTAAAGTAACAGTAGACATGGCAACTCCCAATATGTATATACAAAGTATAATTACACAACATATATACATTTATTCAAGCATTTCGGGGCGGAAACGAATATCTTAGAATAATTTATTTTTATAAGAGGAAAATTAAGGGAGGTTACTTAGAGGGTCAGGCCTAGCTCTTTGCTAAAGGTATTACTATTGAGCAAAATACTATGAATACTATAATTCCATTAGGCCTGATTATCACAGTAATCAGACTTAGTAAACTCAATTTGAGGGCGGATTCAACTCGCTAATGCAACGCTCTTTTTATTATAGACTCTTTGCTAACATTAGCACTTCGTCTGCTGAATAAAGATCTTTAATGGTTGCTATTATCTGAGCTCCTAATGCTTTTTTATATAACGCTTGTGCATGATTATCGCTACGTGTAGAAATCAAGATTGATTTTAAAACAGAGTTATTATCTTTAACGGGTCGTGTGGAAGAAAGGCCAAAAGTGCCTAATCTGAGATAACGACCTAAATCAATGGAAAGATGATCAACTTTTTTACTACTTATCTATTTGCATTGCTAAATGTGGAAAGCCATCTTCTTCATAGATCTCTCCATGCACTTTAAACCCAAAGTTTTCATAAAATTGCTTTAAATAAGCCCGCGCAGAACATTGAATGCTAATTCTTGGAAAATTAATATCACAGTAAGCCAATAATTCTCCGATCAATTTTTTTCCATATCCTTTGGCACGAACAGTCCGTCCAGTAGCTACCCGACCAAATACAATATAATTTTCAATACTATCAGGAGGAAATAAACGAAGATAAGCTACCAATTGATCATTCTCCATACCTAATAAATGCAATGCAACAGCATCTTTTCCATCTGGATCAAGATAGGCACCGTCTTGTTCCACTACAAATACATCGGCACGTAATGCAAGAACAGCATAGAGCTGTTCAACAGTTAATTCAGAAAATTTATACCAATTAAAATGAATCATAAGATGCCTGTGCTCTATTTTTATTTAATATGAATATGCCGTCGTTTTAACCATTTATACAAAGTTGATGGGGAGCACTCAATTAGTTTAGCTGTAATGGCTCGTTTTTATAAACACGTCGGCTCGCAATCATCGCATTTTTCTGGACCAGATTAACTGCGAATATAATTTAACGCTGGCCCGCTTTAATTGCCACTATAAAATTTCTGGCCCAGATTAATTGCGAATGAGCCCAATTTATTTGCGACTATAATTTTCAACTAATGTGGCTCTTCATCATGTTAGATCTCTTTATTATGAAGGACTGCTCGAACATGTTGGTGTTTGTTCTAGCGACGCCTCAACTTTTTCTTTGTCATGAGAGAATAAGTGGTTACGGTTAAGCCTTGTTGGAGATGACTCACTTGAAGAGCTGGATAATCGTGCACTCATTTGTGTTAGTGCAAGCCCGATTAATTTTTCATTATCATAAATATAAGTATCTCGTTCTGTTATTTCTTTATCAGTTAAGTATGGAGCACATAGCTCTGGAAGGCTATTTAGAAAATAGTGATATGCAGTAGAGTGCTTCAATATGTACGGCCAAAAATTATCAATTATATATTTTGCAGGGAGATTGAATGGGGAGTCGATGTATATTTCTTGCGAATCTGTATATTTGCCATCAAATACTAGTCTAACAGAATATTTATTTTGAACGCTGTCAGGATGTTCAATCGCAAATTCCTCTTCGCCAGATTTAATTACTTTAAAATCAAACGCACCACAAACACTTACATATTTTATTGGTTTAGATTTTGCAAAACCTTCAAATTCAGCAAGATTTTTTGCAGTTGGCATTATGTCACTCCAATAAATGATCTCAAATTGGGCATTATATCTCACGTTTTAAGTTCTGTGTTATCGATTTTCACAAGCGTTTATAATAATCTTCCATTACATAGTGGTGCCACCAGAAAAACGCTCGTTTTTCTGGTGGTTAATATATATGGCAAAAAATGACTCTGATTGAACAAGATAACCCGTAGAGAAAATCAATGCCAACTGATAGGTAAATAATTTGGTTTCTTTGCTAACATACAAGCAGCATCACGGTTCTTGATGACTACGTTTTACTGAATTTTATGAAAATTATAGTCGCAAATAAATTGGGCTCATTGGCAATTAATTTGGGCCGGATTTTATATAGACACAATTAAAGAGAGCCAAGGACGAATTTCGTTCGCATTTAATTTGGGCCAGTTTTGTGCTCTGATTGTGGGCCGATGTGTTTATGATTGCGAGCCACAACATCTAGTAAGCTAATATTCATTGTTGAACCTGCCATCCAGTTTCAAATACATCAATTTGAATACTAAGCTTGTAACAATTAATTGCTAACTCAGTGGTTGGGATGGTTTATTACATTGGAGCCGGATAGAGTAAAATGCATAAAAATATACTTGACTACAATGCGGAATCGTTTTAAATTCCTGCCTCATTACCCGGTAGGTCAATTGGTAGCTAAAGATTGTTAATCATTAGGTCGTGGTTCAAGCCCGTCCCGGGAAGTAAAGTCCAGTAAGGGCTTTAGTAAAATCAAAATTTGTTCTCAACCTTTCGGGGTGCACTTCGGGGTACACTTATCGAAAAGTGAGTCATAGTTAATGGATAATACATGACCACAACTCAAAAAAATAAGCTTAGAAATTTGAACATATATTCCTGGTCACTTCTTATTGCATTTATTAGTGCAGCATATGCGATGAATTACCACACAGCGAATATTTCTCTTACAGACTTTTTTCAAACACTCCCTTTAATTATTATTGCAGTCTATTGCTGTGAAAAATTAGCACCGCTGATCAATCAACCTGAGAGCGATCTAAAAAAGTCTAAATTATTTGCACGAGATTTATTTATATTAAGCTTTAGCTTTTTATTCGCTTGCCTCATCTCATTAATAATTTCATATAATAATAGTGATGTTAAAGGCTGGTGGTCGCTGATTATTTATTTCATTACTATATATGGTTTGTTATTTTCTATATGTTTCTCAGCGATAGCTCTTTTAATAAAAAATCATAAAAGATATACACTAATTTTTTCACTTGTAATCATAGCATTAATTTCAATGGGACAACTTCTTCCTCATTACACATTCATTCCATTGGTGGGAAATATTGAAACTTTCTATATGACAACCTGCTCATTGCTAATATTTCATTATTTATTTGTTATTGGTTACAAAATAATTAGGACATTTCAATCTGAAAAGACAAGCGGTACGCAACAATAAGTTTAATAAAACATGGAGCTGTAAATGAAAAATAAAAAGATACTCGCAGTAGGATTAAGTATTGCATTAGTCGCTATAACCCCGCCATTACACGCCAAGAAAACTTTCCCATCTGACATTTTAGGTAGAGATTTAAATTACCCTGGTATGGGATGGTTGGGGCATGTTGGTATTGCTACAGGACCAATGTCAGATCCTAGTGGAATGTCAACGCCTGCCGAACGAGTAATAGAAGTACTAAATGAATCTGTAATTGGCCAGATTAATACTATAGATGATTTTAAAAGACGCTCTCCTTATTGGGGTAGTAAATATGGAGTTATTCGCAACCCTGACCAAGGTTATAGAGTATTGGTTGAAGCTAATCATCAACGTTGGTGGGTTAGGGAGTACACTAGCAATACTGATTACAGAATTGCGCAGGGAAATCCAAAGACAGGAGAAATATTCATAACAGGTCGTTGGCGATGCGACACTTATGCCTGGTGGGCTTATTACAGCCAGGGAGTAGATACCATGCCTGGTCACGTATGGCTACCAAGGAATATGTTTAATTTTTTCCCTTATTATAATAATGAGAGATTAATTGCCGACTCATCCGAAGCGTCGGTGAATGATGTAACAAATAAATCTTTAGATGATGTAAGTGCTGAAAATCTTAATGAAATGACCTTCGAAGAATTTCAAACGGTAATCGACACCTCCTTAAAGGCTCCAACAAACTATGTTGCTCCTATGTCAGCGTATATGCGGTTTGCTTACGACAATAGCCTTAGCGATGTTAAACGAGGTGCTATGATTGATAAAATTACGTCAAAGGTCAGTGACGTAGATTTGGTTCCAAAATTAATAAGATTATATGATGAGACGGAACGTGAAGAGGTAAAAAATAAAATAGTCAGCGGCCTTATGTTTCATGTTCAAGGAGACTTAAGAGAACATCCAAACGTTAGAGATAAAGAGTTATTGAGAGTTTTTTTTCACAGACTAATAGGTGAAAAGCTTAATCAACGTTGCGCTGACTGGGCTACAATGGGATTTATTGACACCCACACAGCAGATGAAACGTTACAAAATCTGGATAAGATAGATACTCAATTGGCAGTTGCAACTCATCCGGCCTCAATTACCCTTAAATACAAGTTAATTCATAAATCAAAGGAATTGCAATCTATTTATGTCCAGTCCATTGTGGATGAACTGCGTGAGGCAAATAATTCGGACTTAGACAGCTACTTTTTTGGGCCTCTGGCTATCGGTTATCAAGGAACCGGAAAGAATTTGCTAGAGCCAGACTCCAAGCAAATCGTTATTAAGTATTTGAATGAAGTTCGCTACAAATATACCTCAAAAGGCATTAAAGATAATCCGGAAGATTTTCACCGTGGCACTACCGCTCCTTATTATTTTGAATTAATTAAAAATATGGGTATTTGAATTTTTTGGACTCATTTTGAGCAACTAAACGAACACTAAGATAATTAAGGAGCGCATAAAAACTACCGTTTAATCGGCGGAATTTATAATTTTTGCTATTAACTTCTTGGTTCCGCCCCTATGAACTCTGGAATTCGCTGGGGGCATACTCGATTGATTTAGATGAATTAGCTGCTAATCAATCGAGTCTGATCCCATTGATATTGTGAATTCTAGTGAAGTTGAGCAACCACTGCATGTCACATCCCAATAACTACTTTGGATTAGGTCTTTCTATAGGCCTGTACATATTGATTTTTGTACTCATTTATTTTGCCAATCAAAAGGTTTTTAAAGTTCCAGAAGAGGAAATAAAATATCCAACCCTTTTGACCAACTTCAAGCAAGCGATCCAGATTGGGTTGGTTTAGAATTTTTTAACTTGATTTAAAGACTGTTTTACTAAATATTATTTAAATATCAATGCCTTAAGTCTGATTATCACGATTACTAGACTTAGTAAATCAATAATTAGCTTTCCTCACTAGAACTGAGATCAAACTGATTAAATTATTGCCATCTCTTGTACAAATAAAATCCTGTAAATTTATTACAGGGTATATAATTTATACCGATCTTGAAGTGAATACTCCTTAACAATTAAGTTGTAATAACTAGCAAGCCACTCATATTTCTTTCTAACTTCTATTTCTTTGTGACACAGTGAATTATCTATAATTCCTTGAATCCTATTAAGATTTAAGAATAATATTTTTTCATTATGAATATTGGGCATATTAATAAATGGCTGGAGAAAATCATAAAAATACTGATGATCTTCGATATCCTTTTTAAATGTTTTTCTATATCCAATACTTCCATGAATTGACACTGGCATACCTGTAATAACTTCAGATATTGTTAACTCTCGTACTAAGTTATTATCCAATATGATACGCGGGGGTTTATATTTTTCATGAAGACAATATGCGTCAACTAGACCCGGGCCAAAAATAACATCATTGACGTGGTTTAATAGATTTGACCACCCCAGTTAAGAGATAATGCACTTAACTGGAGAAAGTAATGACGATAAGAAAGAAATACCCCAAAGAATTTAAACTGGATGCAATTAGTCTCGTTT
>NZ_RZGU01000008.1:0-152130 GCF_003990085.1 Legionella sp. km535
GATCCATAAAGTAGAACCGGACTGGTTTGTGAAGATGTGTATAAGATTTAGTTGCAAGCAACCAGGCTACTTAACTGAGATATAGTTGATCCAGAATGTAGAACTGAACTGTGACCACGGATCCAGGAGTTGAAGCCTGTTTGCTCGCAAACAGGATCATAGTTTCTCATGCTTTTAAATCGAAGCTTAAAGTTTGTGCATAAAATCCTGGTTGCTAGCAACCAAGACTATTATTAACGCAAGAGGGAATATTCCCAGATGGCAGTTGATTTAACCAAACTCAGCCAGCTCTTCTCTTAATCTTTTTTCTTCAAACAGATCTTCAATTTTTCTGCGTCGTTCCAATTTTGTAGAAGGACTTGGTTCTGGAATAATTGGTGCCGCATCATTAACATCTTCAATATCTGTATCAAAATCATCAAAACCACGAGTACTCATAGCCATCTCCTTAGCCAACCCGTTGAATTCCATTTTCTATAAAAGGAGTTGCAACATTAGTTATTGATAATAGTAATCTTATAAAATATTCATATATTATAATAAGATACACAAATTATTGTATCAACTTTGCTGTTGATTGCCTATTAAAAATATCAGATTTTAGGTATTTGGAACAGCGGAATTTTGGGGGATCGTCATGCTGGGTTGGCGATTAGCCTTCACCACCGGGGTTTTCAGGATTGTTCTTTAGAGAAACTCATCTTGTGTTAGTGCCAGATGTAACTCGCAATTTTTTATTCAATTCGCTCTGTACTGGCGTAGAAGCGATACGTCCCACAGCTGTATCATTAAAAATATGACGTCTTTCCGAGCGTAGCGAGGAATCTCCTGCAAACTGGCACAATCTGAATGAATGCATTAATTATCATTACCTTTTAAACTCTTTATATGATTTTAATGGCCCCATTTTAATGGGATCGTGCAACCTTTCAGGAGATTCCTCGCTACGCTCGGAAAGACGACATATTTTTAATGGGACAGCCGTGCGATACGTCCCTTCTTCTAGTGCTCTATTTGAATTAGACGGCAAAAGTGCTTATAATTTTATCAGATATGACAAATAAGGGTCCGTATTATGCTCACAGAAAAGCAATATGCTCAAATACAATCACTGCTTAAAGAAAGAAACCTAAATGTAGATATGTTTAGAAAGCAGGATATTAATTTTGAAGATGGCATTAATGAACATGTAATGTGGGCAAACGAAAATATATATTCTCATCCATATCCAGATGGTTCTTCCAAATCACATCATGGAATACTGCATGTAGCCAGAGCGGCTGTATATGCAGTTGTAATGGCTAATTTTTTTAGACGCTATAATGATGGTGTGGATCAAGAATTTTCAAATGACAGCTTGAAACTCACTCAAATTGCGATGATATTTCACGATTCAGCTCGTATGTCAGAAGGAGCTGATTGGTGGGACGAGGATAGTGCACTATTCCTTTATGCTTACTTAGTAGAGGTATTAAAGATAGATAATGACAAGGCACACCAATTTGCTGAGTTTGTTGCTAATAAGGATAGAGAGCCTGATGCACCATTTCATTCCTTGAGGCAAACGGATGAGGGCTTTTCATGGGTTTTGATAGAGCCTAATGCAGCATTAATTAGTGATGGTTTATTAGGGCGTTCACGTTCAATAGAGGCTGATTGTAGCAGTTTAGAGCGAAAAATCATTCATGATTCTGATTGCCTTGATGTTAATCGTGTTCGCGAAACGTTTAAGTCCTACTATTTAGATTTTTATAAATCAATAGCAGTATTTGATCAATTAGCATTTGATGAAATGGCCTGTTTGGTTAATGAAGTGAAAAGTATTATAGAAAAACAAGGAGATGCGTTTAAAAGAATGCGACCTGAGGTCAAGTCATATTATGAAACAGAAGACGTTTTCACCAAGGTTAGAGATACGTTTTTAAAGGACTCTAATTATAAAATTACTCCTTTCTTGTATGGAAATGGGAGCTTATTATCTGGTGATCAATTAAAACAAGACATACCTAAAGGACCTTTGGACTTAAGCGAGGGTAAAATATTACTACGGTCACTAGTTTATGGTAATAAAAAGACAAAGAAAGCACCACATAAAAAAGACAATGACATTGAATCTGCTGCAGAAATTGAGTTTCGTAAAACCAGTCGTTCATTAACCCAAAAAACTCGCTCTGATAAAAATTACTATAAACGAGGTAATGTAAATAGATCTACATCGATACTGCTTTCTGGTGGAGGGGTATTCGGCAGTGCAGGTTGCCGGATTGTGCACGTAAATATAGATGATATTAAACAAATTTATGAACGCAATGCGTATACCGGAAAAGGTAAAAAGCGTGGTTTAAAATTTGATGATTCACAAACCAGAGAACAAAAGGAAGAACAAATTGCTGCGTTAATTAAGGCGCATAAATTAGGTATCGATAATCCTGATGGAACGAATCATACAGAAATTATTTATGACGTTACAGAATATCACGACATTTATTACACTTTGGACCCTATAGTAAACGTTAGTCCTTTTCATCCCTTGTCCCCTTTGTTACAGGCACTATTTATTAAAAATGAAGCTCTAAAATTTGGAATGGATTTACCAATTGTTAAAATATCATGCCTCCATAACATGGAAACGATAGAGCCTGAGCATAGTGATGAAGAGTTAATCCAGATGTGGACCACACTGTGTAACGACTTCATTCAGAATACATTAAAAGATATGTCGAAATTTTCTCAAATTGAACGAATGTCAGTCGGTGATTTAAGTACTTGTGGCTTATATGGAATTAAAGATGATCTTGACAATTATTTACCCGCTTATTCTAATTATCCTGTTTCCTTACAGGAACAGATTATTAAATCCATCGAAGGTGTCAAAAGAGATAGTTTGTTAAAAATGAAAGAATGTTATATTGAAAAATTAACGAGTGATCTGGATAACGGAATTACTGAAACGAATTGTCACGATATAATATGCGCCTTAGACAATGATTTAATCGATGTTACTTTAAAAGAATACCTTATAAAACTAGCGAAATACATTATAGATTCTAATGAACTCTCTCCAGAAAATTTTTTTGCATTAAGTAATAACTCTATATTTATGACCAGTTATAGAATTTTATCTAAATTTTCCTCTAACGAAACCGTGGAGGCAGTTAATAAAATTGCTGAAAAGTGCTTGAATACTCAATTTAACCAACTAATGGCTCCGCAACAAATGAAAACTGTCTTTACAGGCAGAAGTAGGAACCCTCAAATTAGAAATAGTGTTACTTTAAAGCAGTTGGAGCAATTCGCCATACAATTTGATATTAAGACCTCATTTAATAAACTTCTGAATTCAGAAATTGCAGCGCTTGCTAAAAAAAATTTTTGGTCTAAAGTGGACTCTCTCATACGACAAATCCATGTACAGCTTTTACACGATAATGAGCTTAATGAGAATCTGAGCAATACATTAGGCGAACTGGAACAAAAACTTATATCTGGAGCTGTAGATAATGACGGATTTTTAATTTATTTAAAACTAGCGAAATTTTTTGATGTGCCTAAACCACACGTTGAACAGATTACTTTGGAATGGATGAAGCATAATAATTATCCAATAACTGTGGTAATTAATTCACCCCAAGAAACGCCAAACAACTGGATTACATTTGCACAAAAAATAAGGGATTATTATTTCTTATTTGATAATCAGAAGATAGTGGATGGATTAATTGAAAAATTAGACATCAAGCTCGAGAAAGCTACCTTATTAACTCTGCAGTTCTGTATATGTCCTTTTAGAAATCCGGTAGATTTATCTAATATAGTGTCAAAAGAAATAAGTCATAATTCATCTGGAGATAAAATAAAATCGAAAGTTAAAGATTATGTTGCTGAATATACTACTCAAATATTTAATTATAGGCGTAGTTCTTATAACGAAGTTATAGATCGATTTAAGATATTTTCTATCGATTTAGGATTAACCCCGGAAGAGAGCCTTGATCTTTTAGTGTGGTGGCTGGAAGAAGAAGGTCAACTTGACGTGGAAAAACTAGAAATGGGCATTGAAGATCCTTGGAATCAAGGGGGGAGGATAAGTGAAGAAAATAAAGAATTTATTATTAATTTAAATAAAATATGTAATACAAAAAGTTCGTCGATAGCTAATTTGGGGTTTTTTAGTACGCCAAAAACCATACCAGAAACAGAGGAGAATTATGATGCTGGATTAAGTGATTCCAAGTCGCTAAATTAGACTCCTTTTTTTGCATTCGTGTGTTCATCTCAACGAAATTTAATGGCAAAAAAAACAATGTCAGTTTTATTGGAAATCTGGCCGACCGACTCGCTGTTGCAGGTAAGCATAATATCATCAGTATTATTCAAGACTTACATCATTGTGTACAACAGGTTCATCCGCATGAACTTCAGTGAACTTAATTCAAGGTATAATCTGCAGTTTGGGGGTAGTAAAGGGGGTAATCAGGCTCACAGTCTTCTCCGTTTACCATGGAGAAAACCGTGATTCAATGTCATTTAAATCCGAAGTAATTGAAGTATACCAATACTGAATTGCTCGTTAGGAAGCTTGTGGGCCAGCTTTCTTTTCCTCTTCCATTTCTTCCACTTCTTCCACCTCTTCCGCAGGAGGATTAATTCTATGCTGGTCTCTAATTTCTTTTATTGCTTCTTTTACAGAACTATCTTTAGAGGTTTTGATTGCTGGTGGATTTATATTGGATAGCTCGTGTTTTATTTCAGCAGCTCGATTCCTTATTCTGTTGAATGTTTCAGGATCGTCCTTAAAGATTTCTTCAAGTTTTAGCTCTTTTCCGGTCTTGTCTCGAATCACGATTTTATCCAGCTCGAAACCAGCTCTGACCGAGCCTTCAACAGCTTGCCTTGCTCGTTCCATCAGAGTTTCAGGATCTTCAATTTCGATAGTCCAGGAGATCTTATCGTTTCCCTGGGCTCTAATTGCTTGCGATACCAGTAAAAAATCAGTGAGGGGTTTTTGGGCCAGGCTTTGATAGTATCTTGGGCTTATAATGCCGAAGTGAAATTTAAAAACACCAGGCTGAACCTGCTCGATCTCCATGCCAGTCATCGATTTAAAGGATTTGATATCTTCCAATTTGGCGTGACCCATTTTTACTTTAGCGGCGGTATCATCATAGCTGGCTATAGCAGCACTCGGTGTATTAGCAGGAATTTGCCGGCTTCTTCTATTTTCTTCAGCGATAGCGTCGAGCATTGCAACATTGTCTTGATTGGCTTTTTTTATTGTTTCAATCATGCCCATTTGTCGGTATTCTTCTGCAGAAGCCTGATGCAGTTTATTCATTGAGTCCGACGTGGATTTATCAAATTCTGCCAATTGTTTTTTTTGTGCGGCAGAAAGATCCTTGAGCATATTGGTTTTGATATCATTAATTTTTTGATCCACATCCGGATCAGTTGAAGCAATGTTGAACGCGGTCATCAAGTTATTTTGAAATTCTAATTGATCAAATTGTGCCGTTAATTTTTGTGTATCTTGATCCTGTTGCGCTCTAATCGCGGATCTTGCTTTATCAATGTAGTATTTATATGTCTCTAATACCGCCTCCGCGCCAAAATTTTCATTGGGGATACGTTTTATTAACTCCCTGAACGTCGCAGAATTTTCATTAAATTTCATCATTGCTTTAGCATACTCATCGCTGGTAGTAAGAGCAGTAGTGATTGAGTTTTTTGCTGCTTTAGCTGCCTTGGAAGCTGCATCATTAGAGCTGTCATTTATTTTATCAAGAAGCGTAGCTCCGTACGGCCCTTTGGCTTTAACCGGTATCTCATCATTGTCAGTAGTTCTTTGTTGATCCAGTTTTTTAAATGCGCCGCTAGCGAACGAAGGGTTATTTCCCAAACCGATTACATTGCGGTAGGTTTGACCAAGATTGTCGATGGCTGTAGGCGACAGTTTATTTAAATACTCATTGGACAATAGATGTTTGCCAATTAAAGGTATTCGAGAAAGCAGAGGACCAGGCATATTTATCACCAAATGATAAGTTGTGTTATATGAAGTATATCATGATTTAATTAAGAAAAAATTAAGTTGGTGTTCAGGATATGTCCCCTTGACTGGAAGGGAAATATCCTGAATTTCGTCGGCTCTACCTGGTACATGAAGAGGCTGTAATGGATTATCAGTGTATTAATTACCAGGCTGGTATTGCAGAATCACCAAAAAGCTCTTTAGCTTTTGCTTTGACTTCGTCTGAGTTTA
The DNA here is from genome assembly GCF_003990085.1 of Legionella sp. km535. Classification (NCBI taxonomy): domain Bacteria; kingdom Pseudomonadati; phylum Pseudomonadota; class Gammaproteobacteria; order Legionellales; family Legionellaceae; genus Legionella; species Legionella sp. km535. The sequence goes on from NZ_RZGU01000008.1 coordinate 6,260, forward strand.
GCGCTTTTACAAACAATTCCAGTTGAGGTCTCTTTTGGGTGTCCTTGCGAATCACGATAATATTGGCATAAGGGGAATCTTTGCCTTCAGTAAACAATGCATCTTTACCTGGATTTAATCCTGCTGGCAAAGCAAAGGTGGTATTGATGACTGCGGCAGCAACATCGGGCAATACTCGAGGCAGTTGAGCGGCGTCCATTTCTTTAAACTGTAATTTTTTGGGATTGCTCTCAATGCTGGGCAAGCCTGAATTGGTAGCATCCTTTACGGTGATTAACTGAGAGTCTTCCAACAATAAAAACGCCCTCATTTCATTACTTGGATCGTTGGGTACTGCAATAATGCTGTTTTCCGGGATGTCTTTTAGAGATGTGTATTTTTTCGAGTAAATACCCATGGGGTAAACAAAGGTTCTTCCTATGGCCTGAAGGTTATATCCATGAGCAAGAATGGCGGCTTTCAGGTAAGGTAAATGCTGGTACACATTGGCGTCCAGACTGCCATCCTGTAAGGCTTCATTAGGCAAATTATAATCATTGAACTCAACAATTTTTATCGTTAATCCATATTCTTTTTCAGCGACCGCTTTCGCTGTTTCTATGAGCTCTGTTTCCGGTCCGGCAATGGTTCCTATGACTAAAGTATTCGGTGAGGGTTTGCTGCTGCATGCAACAAGACTTAGTATTAAAACAATGTAACTTAAAATTCGCATCAGGGATCTCTCTATTAGTGGTGTAAATACCGTTTAGCCAAGTAGTCTCCTCCCATTTGCATGAGTTGAACTAAAATAATCAAAACGACTACTGTTGCTATCATGATACCGGCGTTAAAGCGTTGATAACCATAGTTTATAGCCAAAGTTCCCAATCCGCCAGCTCCTACTGTTCCTGCCATTGCGGAGTAATTAACCAGGGTAATCGCAGTGACCGTAATGGCATGAATTAAGCCTGAGCGGGCCTCAGGCAATAAGATATGCTGGATTATCTGGCGAGTACTGGCCCCCATTGCATAACCGGTTTCGATCAGACCGGACGGTAAACTCTGGTAGACATTATCAACCAGTCGTGCAAAAAATGGAGTGGCTCCAAGAGTTAAGGGAACTATAGCAGCATTCATTCCGATGGATGTACCGACGAGAAGGCGCGTTAAAGGAATAATAGCCACTAATAAAATAATAAAAGGGATGGAACGAAATACATTAATTAATGCTGACAGCATTTTGTGCATCTTGGGGTTGGGTTTGATGCGTTTGCTTGAATAAAGCAAAGTGCCTAATGGTAATCCCAGCAAGACAGCAAAGAAAGTGCTGGTGAACACCATATAAAGGGTTTCACCAGTTGCATTGAGTAAATCATATACCATTGGGTAGGACATAACCTAAGATCTCCACAGTTAAACCGACTTGCTTACAGCGCTCCAGGAATGCTTCGAGCAATAATGGGTTTGCAGTTAATTCAACGACCAGGACTCCGCAAGTAACTGAATCAAAGCGATCAATATTGGCTAATAATATATTGATGTCTATGTTGAGTTCCCGACTGGTTTGGCTTATAAACGGAACGGTTGCTTCTTCACCCTGAAAGAATAAACGCAATAAGGGTTTATCCGTTGCGTAGTCGGCGATTTTGCTGGTCAGGCAAGCAGGCAGTTCGGGGCTGAGTTGAGCATAAAGCATTGTGCGTGCCAGGCTGTCCGGGTTGTTAAATACATTTGATAGAGCAGTCGTCTCCGCTATGGAACCATTGATCATAACGGAGAGTCTGTTGCAGATGCGTTTCACTACGTCCATTTCATGGGTAATGACCACGATCGTAATGCCGTAGAGGCTGTTGATTTTTTTTAATAAGGTCAGAATTGAATCTGTTGTTTCAGGATCAAGGGCTGAGGTTGCTTCATCACAAAGGAGTATTTTGGGGGAGCAGCTTAAAGCGCGTGCAATCGCTACCCGTTGTTTTTGTCCGCCGCTGAGCTGTGATGGATAAGCAAGTTTTTTATCGGTTAATTCGACAACAGGCAATAATTCATTGATTTTGTCATTGATGGTTTCTTCATCCATTCCCTGAATACGCATGGGCAAGGCAATATTGTCATACACATTTTTGGAGTTTAATAAATTAAAATGTTGGAAAATCATGGCAATTTTATGTCGAGCTAACGCCAGTTCTTTTCTGGACAGAGTCATCAGGTTTTGTCCGTCAATAAGGACATTTCCATGGTCAGGCCGTTCCAGTAAATTAATGCAGCGTAATAAAGTAGATTTTCCAGCGCCACTTTTACCAATAATACCGAATATCTCACCTTCCTGGATAAATAAATTAATATCTTGAAGGGCTGGTTTGCCTGAGAAGGATTTAGTTACTCCACACAATTCAATCATAACAATAACCTGGAATATGCTGCGGAAGACCTAGAGGGGTGTAAGAGACTGCCCGCTTTAGCCGTATTTTCAAAAAAGGTTACTCTTTTGAGCGTCCGCAAGCTGAGTTTTCAAATCGACGCCAGCGCACAGTATACACGATTCGCAGATGTAAACAAAGCGGTATGTCACTGTATTAGTTGACCATTCAGTCAAAAATATAATATTGGACCTTTGCTCTATAAAGGGACTACACCGCAGTGCTGTTTTAGGTACACCACCATGATTGCCTAATTCATTAGCTCAGTCCTGTTTTTAAAATACTCCAAAGCATGCGGGTTGGCCAGGGATTGAATGTTCTGCACTGGTTGCCCGTGAACTATCTGCCTGACTGCTATTTCTACTATTTTGCCACTAATCGTGCGTGGAATATCAGTAACCTGGAGTATTTTAGCGGGGACATGCCGGGGAGAAGCATTTTCCCGGATGGTGTGTTTAATGGCTTGAATCAACTCCTCATCCAGGATGACTCCTTCTCGCAATTTGACAAATAACACAACCCGAACATCATCCTGCCAATCCTGGCCGATGACGATACTGTCTATGACGGCATCCACTTTTTCAACCTGTCTGTAGATTTCAGCAGTTCCTATTCGAACTCCGCCAGGATTTAGCACTGCATCTGAACGTCCATAAATGATAAGGCCCTGGTGTTCTGTTATTTCGGCAAAATCACCATGAGCCCATACACCAGGAAAACGAGCAAAATAGGCATTAGTGTAGGCTACTTTATCCTTGTCATTCCAAAATCCTAAAGGCATGGATGGAAATGGTTTCGTACACACTAATTCGCCACGGGTTTTTAAAACCGAATGTTCTTCTTCATCAAATACCTCTACTGCCATACCCAGGCCGATACATTGTAATTCGCCTCTGTATACAGGAAGTATTGGGTTACCCAATGCAAAGCAGGAGATAATATCGGTGCCACCAGAGATGGAACAGAGCTGGAGGTCATTTTTAATGTGTTCGTATACAAAATCATAATTTTTGTGAAGCAGAGGTGAGCCTGTTGAGAGAATGCATCTTAATCGCGACAGGTTGCATTCATCTTTTGGCTTGATACCTGCTTTTTCAATTGAGGAAATAAATTTCGCGCTGGTTCCAAAGACGGTAATACCTTCTTCCTCAATTAATTTGAATAATCGATTGGTCTGAGGGTAGGTAGGAGAACCTTCATATAGAGTGAGAGTAACGCCCAACGCAAGAGCGGAAACAGTCCAATTCCACATCATCCAGCCACAGGTAGTATAAAAACATAAATTATCCGTATCACGTAAATCAGTATGCAAGCCCAGTTCTTTAATATGCTGTAGCAGTGTTCCGCCTGCTCCATGAATAATACATTTAGGTTTTCCAGTAGTACCTGATGAAAACAGAATATACACCGGGTGATCAAAAGGGAAGGGTTCAAATTCGCATTGGGTGACAGGCTTTATAAAATCGCTCCAATATAGAGCGCTGGGTACTTCAGTGAGATTTATTTTTTCACGGATGTTGGGACAAACCACGATTTGTTTTAGTGAGGGAATTGCTGCATTTAGTTGTATAATTTTTTCAGCACCGCTATGGATTTTTCCCTGATATTGATGACCATCACAAATAAACAGTACTTTGGGATCAATTTGTCCCAGACGATCAATTGCGGCCTGTGCTCCAAAATCAGGTGAGCATGACGACCAAATGGCTCCCAAGGAAGTGGTTGCCAGCATAGCGATAATAGTTAACGGCATATTCGGCATTAAAGCCGCGACGCGATCACCGGAAATCACTCCAATTGCTTTAAGTCCAGCAGCGCACTTGGCTACTTCAACGTATAATTGCTCGTAGCTGAATACTTGTTTTTCATTATTCTCGTTAATGCTGATTAAGGCTGGGTGAGCATCTCTGCGGGATAATAGCTTTTGAGCAAAGTTAAATTGCGCACCACTAAACCATCGGGCATCCAGCATGGATTCATAGTAATTCAGTATCTGATGAGGCGGTGTATCAAAACTCAGCTTAAAGAATTCGCATAGCGTGCTCCAGAATGATTCGGGGTGTTTGATTGACCACGAGTGGAGATCCTGATAGTTTTCGAATATCTGGCAATGTTTTTCTGCTGCGAACAGCATAAATTGCCCCATTTGTGAATTTTGGGGATTTTTTGGAGTCCATACTAGTTCATTCATGAATTGTTCTCTCTTGCTATGTACTTCCCTGAATTGTCCTTTTGGTGGAAATCAGGCCGTGATGAATCGTGGTTGTTAATTGCAGGGATTCGCCAATAATGCATTTGCGACTTTGGATTGATTTTTACGTCCCAAAAGCTTACAAATCATATCTCCGGCAGCTACGATTTTAAATATATCTACCCCGGTGTTTATTCCTAAGCCATGCATCAAATAAAGAACGTCTTCTGTAGCAACGTTACCACTGGCACCTCGGGCATAGGGACACCCTCCAAGACCGGCTACGGAGCTGTCAAAACGATATACTCCATAGTGCAAGGATGCATAGATATTCGCAATTGCCTGGCCGTAGGTATCATGAAAATGCATGGCCAGTCGGTTTAAGGGAATGAGTCGTAGAATTTTGTCTAATACTAATTGCGTTTGTCTTGGTGTTCCTACACCGATAGTATCTCCAAGAGAAATTTCGTCTACCCCCAGATCAAGCAATTTTTGGGTCACCTCAGCGACCATATCGGGTTGCACTTCACCTTGATAAGGACAACCCAGAACACAGGAAATGTATCCTCTTACTTGGATTTTGTTGCTTTTTGCCATGTCGAGTACAGGTTTGAATCGTTCAATGCTCTCCTGAATGGAGCAGTTGATGTTTTTTTGGTTAAATAATTCACTTGCCGCTGTAAATACAGCAATTTCATGGACCCCTGCATCAAGTGCTTTAATCATACCGCGTTCATTTGGAACGAGTGCGGAGTAAGACACGGAAGGATTTTTTGAAATTGATCGAAAGACCTGTTCGCCATCTGCTAATTGCGGTATGGCCTTGGGAGATACGAAACTGGTTGCTTCAATATGTTTAAGACCCGTTTGGCTGAGCTTATTAATGAGTTCAATTTTGTGTTCTGTGGATACAAAAGAGGATTCATTTTGCAGGCCATCACGAGGACCCACTTCTATTATTGTCACGTGTTGAGGATAGTCCATAATAATCTCAGTAGTTTATGACTCAGATTCACTGAGTGATATCAATTCAGCTCCTTCACTTACCTGTGCACCCACTGCATAGAATACATCCAGTAGCACCCCATCAACTGGAGCATGAATGGTGTGTTCCATTTTCATTGCTTCCAGAATTATTAAACGTTCTCCTGCCTTTACTTGTTCACCGGTTTTTTTCAAGACGGCAACAACTGTTGCGGGCATGGGGGCTGTTAATTGGCCTTTATGCAGCGTTGCATGCGCGTCCAGCTTATTCCAGCGAAACCGTTCTATGCTGATTTGTCCCTGCTCAGAATATAAAGTTAAATGCTGTTCTGTATTATCAACCGTAGCGTGATAACGGTGCTGATTTGCTTCGATGGTGAGATGATTGTGAACACGGTGTGCGGTGATCTGGTGTTCGCCATCATTTAAGTTGAGGGTGAAGCGTGTATCGTCAATTGGAGTAATACGCGCTTCAGTAATGACGCCATCATGATGATAACGCCAGATCCAGTGTCCCTGAATGTGCATTTGCCATGCAAAAGCATCTTTAAGCAGGGGATCATTGACGTTGTTAATTGTATCTAAATAGTCATAAGCAATGGCCATTTTTAATGCTAAATGCCGATCGGGAGTGCTTAAATGAATGTGTTCTTTGCTTAAAAAATCAGTACTCAGCTCAGCGTTTGTAAATTTGGGATGTTGGCAGATGGCTTGCAAAAAGGGAATATTGGTTTTTACTCCACCAATAAAATAATGCGACAGTGCCTGATTCAAACGATGGAGCGCTTCCTCGCGATTATTTCCCCAAGCGATTAATTTTGCGATCATGGGATCGTAATACATGGTAATTTGAGAGTTCAGTTGGACACCTGTATCGATGCGAAGTCCTTCTCCTGATGGTTCTTGAAGAAAATTCAATTGCCCTATGGATGGGATAAATCCATTAAACGGATCCTCGGCATAGATACGGCATTCGATTGCATGTCCTTTAGCCTTAATGTCTTTCTGCGCAAGCGGAAGAGGCTCATTAGCTGCGATTTTAAATTGCCAGGCAACTAAATCAATTCCTGTAATCATTTCAGTCACTGGATGTTCGACCTGGAGACGGGTGTTCATTTCCATAAAATAGAATTGCTCTCTGTCATCAACCAGAAATTCAACAGTACCTGCGCCTCTGTAATTAATAGAACGAGCTACTTCACATGCTGCATCAGCCAATCTTTTCCGCATGGAGTCTGTTAAATTGGGAGCAGGGGCTTCCTCAATTATCTTTTGGTGCCGTCGTTGAATCGAGCAATCTCTTTCAAACAGATGCACAACAGCCCCATGATTGTCAGCGATAATCTGTAATTCAACATGGCGAGGATTAAGTACCAGCTTTTCAATGATCATGGTGTCATCAGCAAAACTGGCCAAAGATTCTCTTTTGGCTCCAGCCAGACAATCGCTAAACTCGGTTTCGTCATAAACGGCTCTCATTCCTTTACCACCGCCGCCATTGGCTGCTTTTATCAGTACTGGAAAACCAATTTTTTTGGCTTCTTCCAGTAGTATGGCTTCTGACTGTTCCAGGCCGTGATAGCCGGGAGTTAATGGCACATTGGTTTGTTCAAGCAGTTGCTTGGCTAACTGTTTTGATGCCATAGCCTCCATCGCTTCAATGGACGGACCTATAAAAATAATTCCGGCCTGTTCACAAGCTTTGGCAAAGCCGGGGTTTTCTGATAAAAATCCATAGCCAGGGTGTATTGCCTCTGCACCACAATCTTTTGCTGCTCGAATAATGTGTTCAATATTCAAATAGCTGTCTTTAGCAGCAGCTTCCCCAACGTAACACGCGCTGTCTGCCAATTGTACGTGCAGGCTGTTTTTATCTACAGAGGAGTAAATTGCTACGGTATGAATACCCATGGATCGCGCTGTTTTTATGATTCTACAGGCTATCTCACCTCTATTAGCAATTAGAATTTTATTAAACATGCAAGTTCCTAGTTCCAGTTAGGTGTTTCTTTATTTAAAAATGCCTGCAGACCTTTTTGTCCTTCAGCTGATATTCTTTTTTGAGCGATGAGTGTAGCTGTGTAGTGAACCAGTTGTTCATCAATGTTTTTGTTTGCAACATATCGAGCCAAATTTTTGGACATTGTCACGGCCTGCGGGGCATTATTGATGATTTGTTTAGCATAATTGAGTGTAAAGTCCATCAAGCTATCCTCCGGAACAAGATGCTGCACTAAATTGAGCGATAAGGCACGAGCAGCATCAAAAATTTCGGCAGTCATAAACAGCATTTGTGCTGTTCGTTCTCCAACAGCTTTTACAACGTAAGGACTTATAACTGCAGGAATCAATCCTAATTTAACTTCTGAAAAACAAAAGCGGGCTGAATGTGCTGCGATTGCAATATCACAGGCTGCAGCAAGTCCTGCTCCTCCGCCAAACGCAGAACCATGTATCACGGCAATTGTGGGTTTAGGGCATTGATTCAGAGAGTACATTAGCCTGGCAAGTATCATCGAGTCGTTCAGATTTTGTTTTTCATCGTAAGCAATCATACTTTGCATCCACGCTAAATCCGCGCCAGCACAAAAATGTTTACCATTTGCTTTAAGCACAATAACCCGTACTGAGTCATTATTGATTGCTGCATCCAGTTGAATCTGCATCTCCTCGAGGAGATGATTATCAAAAGCATTATGTTTGTTCACACGATTGATGGTTAATAAACACATCTGATCGTGAATTTCACTAATAAGGTCGCTCATGAGTTTAATTCCAGTTACATACGAAAAACGCCAAAATGCGTGGATTCAATAGGCGCATTTAAGGCTGCCGATAAACCAAGACCCAGAATCATTCGTGTATCCTGGGGAGCTATGACCCCATCATCCCAAAGTCTTGCACTGGCATAATAAGGATTACCTTGAGTTTCATATTGAGATCGCAGTTGATTTTTAAATTGCTCTTCCTCTTCAATAGGCCAGACTTTACCTTGTTTTGCATATTTTTCGCTGTTGACCTGAGCGAGCACATTGGCTGCCTGTTCTCCTCCCATGACTGAAATACGAGAATTAGGCCAGGTCCAGATAAAGCGAGCATTGTAGGCGCGTCCACACATGGCATAGTTACCAGCCCCGAAGCTTCCGCCTACAATCACCGTAAATTTGGGTACATTTGCATTCGCTACAGCGGTAACCATTTTAGCACCGTGTTTGGCAATTCCAGATGCTTCATATTTTGAACCAACCATAAACCCGGTTATATTCTGTAAAAAGATTAATGGAATTTTGCGTTGGCAACACAACTCGATGAAGTGACTTCCTTTTAAGGCGCTTTCACTAAATAATATTCCATTGTTAGCGATGATACCAACCGGATATCCATACAAACGTGCAAAGCCACACACCAGCGTTGTGCCGAACAGTGCTTTAAATTCATCAAAATCGGAACCATCTACCAATCGGGCGATGATCTCCCTTATATCAAAAGGCTTCCTGGGGTCTGCAGGGACAATACCATTGAGTTCTTTGGTATCGTACAGTGGTTCAACGGTTTCTGTACGCGTAATCGTTTCAATTTTCTTTCGATTTAGATTTCCTATGGCAATTCGTGCAAGATGGAGGGCGTGAGCATCGTTTTCAGCATAATGATCCGCAACACCTGAATGTCTGCAATGAACTTCTGCTCCACCTAATTCTTCAGCGCTAATAACTTCTCCAGTAGCCGCTTTAACCAAAGGAGGGCCGCCAAGAAAAATTGTTGCTTGATTTTTTACCATAATGGATTCATCAGCCATGGCAGGAACATAGGCTCCGCCTGCAGTGCACGATCCCATGACAACTGCAATTTGAGGAATATTTCGTGCTGACATTTGAGCTTGATTAAAGAAAATACGGCCAAAATGATCCCGATCCGGGAATACCTCATCCTGGAGAGGCAAAAAAGCACCACCGGAGTCCACGAGGTAGATGCAGGGTAACTGATTGATTAGAGCGATTTCCTGAGCTCGCAAATGTTTTTTCACTGTGAGGGGATAATACGTTCCTCCCTTTACAGTTGCATCATTGACCACAATAACGCACTCAATTCCAGATACTCGTCCAATACCGGCAATGATCCCTGCGGCTGGAATGTTGTCTTCATAAACCTGATAGGCTGCCAGTTGCGACAATTCAAGAAACGGGCTTCCAGGGTCTAACAATTGTTGCAGGCGCTCTCTGGGTAATAATTTGCCATGTTTTAAGTGGCGTGTGCGGGCATTTTCATCACCGCCTAACGAAATCTCATTGATTCTTGAGCGCAGCTCATCCACCAATGCCTGCATTGCTGCTTGATTGTCTTTAAAATCCTGACTTGCGGTGTTGATTTGACTGATTAGTTGTGCCATGCCTGAATCCTTAACGTATCAAAATAACGCTCAAAACGATGATGGTCCAGATCACCCAGACAATAGCAATAAAATGAGGCATTTCTCGACCTTTAATTGCTCTGTAAAAAAGGGCAGGTATCCCCGTTATGATGATTGGCATTAACATTAACACCAAAACTTTTCTTATAATTAATCCCCAGCCGGTCTGACTGAATATTGGTGTCAGTTTCAAGTTTATATAGGTGAAAAACAGATCTATATAAACAATAAGAAGGTGGGCATATCTGGCGAAAACTACTACCAGAACACTGAGTAGCAGATATATGAGACTTTGTCGTAGCATGTACATCCTTTATTTTTATTATTAACTATGTACCACAATTCAAAAAACGCCGCATCTGGTGCTTTAGGGTGATTTCCAATCTAAAAGATGCACAGTGTTATCTATGAGTTTTTAGTATGGACATCACCCAGCCAGCACTTCGAACGGACCATTCACCATGGTTCAGCATGAGTGGTGAATGTTGGTGCTTTTATAACAGTTCAATAGCCATTGCTGTGGCTTCACCACCGCCTATGCACAATGAGGCAACACCACGTTTTTTGCCTTGTTGTTTCAATGCATGCATTAAGGTAACCAAAATGCGCGCACCCGAAGCTCCTATAGGGTGGCCCAACGCACATGCACCACCATGGATGTTAACCTGTTCCGGGTTTAATTCAAGTTGTGTTATCGCAGCCATGGCTACTACTGCAAAGGCTTCATTTATTTCATAAAGATCAACATCATTTTGATTCCAGGATGCCTTGTTCATTACTTTACGAATGGCATCTACTGGAGCGGTAGTAAACCATTGAGGAGCCTGAGCGTGGCTGGCATGAGCCACAATTCGTGCCAAAGGTTTCACTCCACGTTTTTCTGCGTTGGCTGCGCTCATCAATATCAAGCTCGCGGCACCATCGGAAATAGAGCTGGAATTAGCCGCTGTAACTGTGCCGTCTGACTGGAATGCTGGTTTTAATTGGGGAATTTTACCCAGTTTTGCTGGATCTGGACCTTCATCCACGCTTACTGTGATGTCACCTTTACGGGTCGTTAAGGTAACAGCGGCAATTTCATCAGCAAATGCACCGCTTTCAATTGCTTTCAGCGCATTGGTCATGGAACGGATTGCAAATTCATCTTGCTGTTCTCTGGTGAACTTGAAATGTTTGGCGGTTGCTTCTGCAAAACAACCCATTAATTGACCTCTTTCATATGCATCTTCGAGTCCATCCAGGAACATATGATCTTTTAATTCACCATGACCTAGTCGATAACCGGAACGCGCTTTTGCTAATAAATAAGGAGCATTACTCATGCTTTCCATACCGCTTGCCAGGATGACCTGAGCAGAGCCTGCCTTGATCAAATCATGCGCCAGCATAGTCGCTTTCATTCCAGAACCACACATTTTATTGATGGTTGTTGCTCCAGCAGAATTGGGTATTCCCGCTCCGATTGCTGCTTGTCTCGCTGGTGCCTGGCCTATTCCTGCCTGAAGAACGCAGCCACTGATGACCTCGTCAATTTCAGCAGGTGCAATTCCTGATTGTGCCAGTGCTGCCATGTGTGCTACAGCGCCTAGCTCTGGTGCTGAAAGAGCGGACAGAGTACCTAACATTCCGCCCATGGGAGTCCTTTTTGCTGCAACTATTACTACATCATTCTGTTCCATGTCACTATTCCTTATGCAGTTTCTTTAAAAAGTTCACGACCTATCAGCATTCTTCTTATTTCAGAAGTGCCGGCTCCGATTTCATAGAGTTTTGCGTCACGTAACAATCGCCCTGTGGGGTATTCATTAATGTACCCATTACCACCCAGAGTTTGAATTGCCTGTAGCGCCATTTGTGTTGCTTTTTCAGCAGTATACAGAATAACACCCGCTGCATCTTTACGACTTACCATCCCGCTATCGCAGGCTTTTGCTACAGCATACAAATACGCTCTGGACGCACTAAGATCAGTGTACATATCGGCTAATTTACCTTGAATAAATTGAAATTCACCAATTGCCTGATCAAATTGTTTGCGTTCATGCACGTAAGGAAGAACTACATCCATACAGGCTTGCATAATACCCACCGGTCCTGCAGCAAGTATTGTTCGTTCGTAATCAAGGCCACTCATTAATACTCTGACGCCCTGGTTTATTTCCCCAAGTACATTTTCAGCAGGCACTTCACAATGCTCGAAAACCAGTTCACAGGTATTCGAACCTCTCATTCCCAACTTGTCTAACTTTTGAGCTGTTTTAAAGCCAGCCATTCCTTTTTCGATAATAAACGCGGTAATGCCCTTACTTGCAGCCTGTTTGTCGGTTTTGGCATACACCACCAGAACGTCCGCATCCGGCCCATTGGTAATCCACATTTTGGTACCGTCCAGGATGTATTTATCACCGGATGAGCGTGCCTGAAGTTGCATGCTGACTACATCAGATCCTGAGTTGGATTCACTCATGGCCAGGGCGCCAATGTATTCACCGCTTATAAGCTTAGGCAAATACTTCTCTTTTTGCGACTTATTTCCGTTTAAATAGATTTGATTCACACAGAGATTGGAGTGAGCACCGTAGCTTAATCCTACAGAAGCGGAGGCTCTGGAAATTTCTTCCATGGCGATGGCGTGAGCAAGGTACCCCATATTGGCTCCGCCGTATTCCTCACTGACCGTGATACCTAATAAGCCTAAATCACCTAACTTTCTCCATAAATGATTTGGAAAGGTATTCGTTTCATCAATTTGAGCAGCAAGGGGAGCGATTTCTGAGCGAGCAAACTGATGGACAGAGTCTCTTAACATGTCATAGGTTTCACCCAATTGATACTTTAGTCCGTTGTGCATGGATTCTATCCTGTTGATTTTACAAATACACAAGACTATACCCAATCGATTCGGCAATGTCTATTCACTGACAGTTTCTAACACAGTGTATTTTAAAAAGACTCTTTACCAAGGTTAAAAAATAACCTAATCTTAAGCCGGAACGAAACTTAATTGATTGCTGTAAGTTTTACCTGAATTCATGGTAGGTTAATCTGCAATGAAATTGAGCACGGAATTCAGGTTTATATAGGAGAGCTGCTCATGCGTAATCTGGTTTTATGGGGTCACGGTGTTGATGAATATCAAGAAATGTTTGATCTGTCAGACAGTGAAATTAATTCTAAAATTTTAGAATATGGATGTGGACCCAGTTCAGTGAATTCTCAGCTAGCGCAGAGGAGTATTGAGGTAGTCAGTTGTGATCCTTTGTTTGTTCTTGACAAGGATACCTTGTATTCAAAGTCGGTGATGATTTTTTCTCAAATGGCTGAAGAAATTAAAGCGGAACAGGAACATTTTGATTTCACTCGCAGCGGTGGTTTTGAACAGTTGCTTGCAGCAAGAAAACAGGGGTTTGAACAGTTTTTTGCTGATTACCGACAGGGTAAGACTGAAGGTCGGTACCTTGGTGTTACAGATATACAGCTCCCTTTCGCAGATTTTTCATTTGATTTTGCTTTATGTTCTCATTATTTATTTGCTGATCTGGATAATCAAACGGTTGATTTTCATTTGAATGTGATCCGTGAACTGGCTCGAGTGGCAAAGGAAGTCAGGATATTTCCACTGATAGACAAAGAAGGCAAAACTTCCTCATTTCTGGGGCCTGTGTTACTTGGTCTTCAACAAGACAATTTTGGAATTGAAGTGCGAGAAGTTGCTTTTCATTTACAAAAATCTGGAAATGCCATGTTACGAGTATGGGCTCAGCAATGTATCGTATAAATGAAATAGGGTATCGAATCAAACAAAGACCCTTTTCCGGAGTAGTTTTATGTATTCAATGATACGACCCTTGCTTTTTAAGTTGGACCCTGAAACGGCGCACCATTTAGCTTTATCTGCCCTGGATCATCTGCCTGGATGGTGTTTCAATAAAATTGAAGGCAAGCCTGTCAATGCAATGGGGCTTCAGTTTCCACATCAAGTCGGATTGGCTGCTGGTCTGGATAAAAATGGAACTCATTTGGATGGCTTGGCTAAACTTGGATTTTCATTTATTGAAGTAGGAACGGTCACTCCACGGCCTCAACCCGGTAATCCTAAACCACGATTATTTCGCTTGCCTGAGGCTCAGGCAATCATTAACCGAATGGGTTTTAATAACCTGGGTGTAGATGCTTTAGTTACTCATGTTAAAAAAGCACAGTATAAGGGAATTTTAGGGATCAATATTGGCAAGAACAAGGACACTTCATTGGCTGATGCGGCCAATGATTATTGCTATTGTTTGCAAAAAGTTTATGGGCATGCATCTTATGTAACCATTAATATTTCTTCACCAAATACCCCTGATTTACGTGAGTTGCAGAAGGGTGATTATCTGACTCAATTGTTATCTCAGTTGCAGAATGAGCAATTGAAACTTGAAGAGCAGCATCAACGGCATGTACCTTTGGTTGTTAAGGTATCGCCGGATGAAGACGACGAAACGTTAAAACTGATGACTGAAGTGATATTGAGTCATGGGATTGAAGGAATTATCGCTACAAATACTACCTGTAGTCGCGATGGTGTTAAGAACTTGCCTTATGGAGATGAACAGGGTGGGTTGAGTGGAAGGCCCGTAGAAGAATTATCGACTCGATGTTTGGCGTTATTAAAAAAATATGCGGGTGACGCGATTACATTAATAGGTGCAGGCGGCATTAATAGTGCTGACAGTGCTCAAAAGAAAATTGCAGCAGGCGCCACTTTAGTACAGATTTATTCAGGATTAATTTATCAAGGACCTGGTTTGGTCAATCGAATCATCTCAGGATTGAGTGATGCATGATGATCATCACTAAAGAATTAACCGCACGCATGGAACGGTGCATTAAACAAACTCATATAGAAGTTACCAGACAATACGCATCAGGAGCAATATTAGATGTTAACGGAGGTGCTGCGTGCTTTTCAGGGTTTGATTCGTTTTTATCTCAGGTTGTTGGTTGGGGGTTTCGTACCAAATCCAGACATTTTAAGACGGAAATTGAAATTATAGAGCATTTTTATAAAGGACTGGGGCATTCACGCGTTGATATTGAGCTATGCCCCTATGTAGGTAATGATTTAATCGGATTTTTGAGCGAACGAGGCTATCGCGTAAACGAAATAAATAATGTTTCAGCATTGGATTTGTCCTCTTTCAAAAGTGAAGGATATTGGGACAGCCCCTACGAAATGAGAGTGGTTAGGTCTGATGAGGTCCATCATTGGGCTCGTCGAGTCGCTATGGGTTTTGGCTATCCGGAGGCTCAAGAGCAGTTTACTCATTATGTCAATGCTAAAGGAGTTACTGCTTTTGGGGTCTATGATGAAGGTGAGATTATTGCCGGAGCTACAGTAGCCATGCATGAGGATGTCTGTGATTTGGGTGTTACCAGTACGTTACCCGCATATCGAGGTAAAGGTTTGCAAAAAAAACTGTTGATGATTCGATTAAATTTTGCCAGGCAGCATGGATTGGTAATGGCCACTGTAACCACGGAGCCAGGAACGATTTCTGATTTGAACGTTCAAAAATCGGGGTTTCGATGTGCCTATACTCGTATTAAATTGACCCGAGATGAATTGGCTTAATGTCCTGGTGGTCGTGGAATTGGTACACAATAGCTGGACCTACTGATTATTTCCCCCTGTCTTCAATGTCATCCTCTTTTCTTATTTTGTCCATCCATTTGAGATGTTCTGTTCAAATTAAACTATAATAGTATTTAATTAGAGTCGTTTGATTTAAATTCCTTCTTTTGGATCGGATATGGAAATACAATCATTTCAATATATTATTGGGCAAGGATGGAGTTTAGATGCATTTCCTGATTTGGACTCAGAGCAGACTTTGGTGCTGGTGTTTGCTTCCCCTGAATTTATGCATCTCAGGGCCCCGATTCTTGAACTTGCAAAAGCTTACCCCAATTCGAAGTTAATAGGGTGCTCAAGTGCTGGTGAGATTTTTGCTTCCAGGCTGCTTGATCAAAGCTTGTCCGTTGCTGTTGTGCGATTTGATAATACGTTGATAAAAATTGCCAAGGCGAAAGTAGAGCATGTTAAAGAGTCTCATAGCACGGGCATTTCAATCGCACAACAGTTAAAAGCCCCCGATTTGAAGAGTATCTTTGTTTTGTCTGACGGGTTGAGCGTTAATGGCTCTGAATTGGTTAAGGGGCTAAATACAGTTGCAGAAGATACAAATCTGGTTATTACAGGTGGTTTAGCTGGTGATGGTAGTCGTTTTAAACAAACCTGGACTGTGCTTGGTGATGAAATCCTGACTCGCTATGTCGTTGCAGTTGGTTTTTATGGTTCTAATATTCATATTGGCCATGCGTCAAAAGGTGGATGGGACAAGTTTGGCCCCGTCAGACGTGTGACTCGTTCAGAATCCAATGTTTTGTACGAACTGGATTATCAACCCGCCTTACATCTATATAAAGAATACTTAGGCGAAAAAGCTTCTGAATTACCTTCCTCAGGGCTGCTTTATCCTTTAGCAATCAGAGAACTGAGCGGTACTGAAAGCATACAATTAGTACGCACAATTTTAGCTGTTGATGAGCAGGAACAATCCCTGATCTTTGCTGGAGATATTCCTACCGGTTGTCATGCTCAATTAATGCGGGCCAATTTTGATCGGCTTATTGAGAGCGCAAATGAAGCAGGTCAACTAGCCAATCATCGAATGTTGAATGATCATTTGGACACTCTTGGTCCCTTATTGGCCATTGATATTAGTTGTGTCGGTAGGCGATTGCTTCTGGGGGAGCGAACTGAGGAAGAGATTGAATCCGCTTTGATTTCCTTGCCTAAAGGGTCAACCCAGATTGGCTTTTATTCATATGGTGAATTATCACCATTTACTGTGGGTAAATGTGAGCTTCACAATCAAACCATGACCATTACTACCTTTTATGAAAGTTAGCGGCTATTTGTTAACCGCTATTTTGTGTGAGCTTTCTGCAGGATGCAGCTTTATGGGAAATGGAACAAATGAATAATGGACAGAGGTACAGGGGCACTTCCATTAAGTGAAGGTATATTTGTAGGTTGGGCCTTGAGCCAACACGGGTTCTAAATCAAGCCTGGCCTCAATGTTAGGCCAAGGCCCTACCTAAATTTTAAAGTGAATTGTTCTTAACTTAATGGCAGTAAGGTACAGAAGCTGGCTGTTTTATACTGACTTTAACATGAAGAGTTAATATGGATATTCATAAATTACTACTAAGACAACTCGAAAAAGTAAGTCTTTCTGTTGATAAGAAACCAGAAACGGAAGAACAATGGCTCACCTTTCTTACACGGATTAATAATTCTTATAACGAGACTGACCAGGAACGCTATATGCACGAGCGTTCAATAGAAATTTCATCGCGCGAAATGATGAACTTGAACAAGAAACTTGAAAATGCGCAAAACATAGCAAAACTGGGTTACTGGACCTATGACGGTATAACGGATCATGTGATTTGGTCAAAAGAGTTGTTTTTCTTGTTTCATCTCAATCCCCTTGATAAGGCACCCACGTATAAAGAATTTATTGATCTGGTGCATAAAAAAGATCGATACGAATTGGTTAACAAAATTGAAACAGCGCTAAATGAGCGAGTGGACTATGAGTGTGACGTCAGGGTACGAAATCCAGATGGGGAATATCGCTGGTATAAGATTGCGGGTCGTTGTCAGGAAGGTGAAAAACAACTCGAAGGCATTGTTATGGACATTCATGACGATAAGATTGCCAAGGAACAAATTCAAGAGTTGAATCAGCAGATTTCATCTACTGCACGAAGAGCCGGAATGGCCGAGGTAGCTGCCATTATTCTGCACAACATTGGGAATATATTAAACAGCTCGAATGTCTCTATTACCTTGGTGAAAAACCGATTGTGCCAACAATACAAGCACAAATTATTAAAAGTGCTTGAAATGATATTGCAACACGAAAATGATCTGGTTGCCTATCTGTCGTATGACGAAAAAGGGAAGTTAATTCCCATTTATATTGTGTCACTTTCCAAATTGATCATAGAGGATTATAAAAAAAATCTATCAGAAGTAAACAATCTGATGAATGATCTGAAACACATTTCTCAGATAGTGGACATGCAAAAATCTGTTAGTGGTACATCGAGTTTAAGCGAGAAAGTGTATTTACCAGAAGTTATTGATATGGCATTGAATATGTCCATGACCAGTCCAATAACTGAATCAATCGAAATTGTAAAAGAATTCGAGGAATGCCCGTTGGTGGATACAGATAAATCCAAATTATTACAAATATTGGTGAATATAATTCAAAATGCACGCGATGCAGTTCTGCATAGTCAATTAACTCATTATAAAGAAATTGTTCTTGGAATAAAAAAAACAGATGATGTTGTTAATATATCAGTTCAAGATAATGGAATAGGCATAAATCCCGATAACATCAATCGAATTTTTTCTTTTGGCTTTACTACCAAGGTCAATGGGCATGGTTTTGGATTACATGGTGCGGCATTATCCGCGAAAGAAATGGGTGGCTCGCTTCAGGTTAAAAGCTCAGGAGAAGGGCGGGGAGCTCAGTTTATTTTATCATTGCCTTTAATCATGAGCTGTCGCGGGAATACAGGAGGATATCATGAGTGAAGTAGAGCTTCATATTATGATTATTGATGATAATCCAGCCATTCATCAGGATTTTATTAAAGTCTTGACGTCTACAACCCTAGTTGACCAGGTTAGTGATTTGGATAAACAATTATTTGATGATGACGAATCTTCTTCCGATGATAACCAACTGTTTCATTCATTGCCGAAATTTATATTTGAAACGGCTTACCAGGGAAAAGAGGGTGTAGAAAAAATTAAAAATTCACTCAAGGAGGGACTTCATTACTCTTTAGCCTTTGTCGACATCCAAATGCCTCCAGGATGGGATGGAATTGAAACAATCAAGCACATGTGGGATGTCGATCCGGATATTCAGGTAGTTATCTGTACCGCCTATTCAGATTATACCTGGGAAGAAACAGTTAAAGAGTTGGGAATAGGTGATAATTTTTTAATTTTAAAAAAACCTTTTGATTTGGTATCCGTAAGGCAGCTTGCTTGTGCTCTGACCAGAAAATGGGCGCTTGCACAAGCTGCCAAGCGAACTACTGAACTGTTACAAAACACCATTGCAGAACGGACTGAATCATTACAACAATCCTTGTCTTTGCTGCGCTCTACCATCGAATCGTCTGCAGATGGGATTCTTGTTGTCGATTTGCATCGAAAAATCATTGATTTTAATACCAAATTTCAGAAAATATGGAATATTCCACAATCCATTCTGGACAGTAAAAACGGTGAGTTAGTCAGTGACTATATGCTCAATCAAGTCCAGAAAGCCAAGAATTATCTTGCCCAAATAAACCATCTGGAACACGCTATTGAGGAAGTCAGTAGAACTACCGTTCATTTAAAAGATGGCACTATCATGGAGTGTTATTCTCAACCTCACTATTTGAATAATAAAATAATTGGGCGTGTATGGAGTTTTCGCGATATTACCGAGCGAGCGAATCTGGAACGGAAACTGGAATATCAAGCCTCTCACGACATGCTCACTGGATTACCAAACCGCACCTTACTCAGCGATCGAATTCAAAATTTAATCGACTATTCGCAACGTAATTCAAAACGCTTTGCGATTTTGTTTTTTGATTTGGATCGATTCAAATTAATCAATGATAGTTTGTCCCATGAGGCTGGTGATAACTTATTAAAATTAGTCGCTGCGCGATGGGAACATCTTTTGCGTAAGGAAGATAGCATCGCACGCATTGGCGGTGATGAATTTGTCATGATTGTTCGTGATTTTTCAAATGATGACAGCGTCATTACAGTTGTTGATAAAATTATTCAATCACTCCATGAACCATTCAGACTTGGAAAGCGAGATGTGACGATTTCAACCTCAATAGGAATTAGTGTTTATCCCAAAGATGGCACTACGGTTAAAGCATTAATAAAGTGTGCAGATTTGGCAATGTATCTGGCTAAAGAGCGGGGTGGAAATCAATTTCAATTTTACAATGAACAGTTAAATGATCATGCGGATAAAACCCTTAAATTGGAGAATGAATTACGCCAGGCGTTATCAAATAATGAATTTAGAATATTTTATCAGCCACAATTTGATATGGAAAATCGCTGTCTGTTGTCTGCAGAAGCATTAATTCGGTGGCAACATCCGCAAAAAGGCTTGCTGCTTCCTATGGATTTTATTCCGACAGCCGAAGTTTCTGGATTGATCATACCAATAGGTGAGTGGGTAATCGATCAAGTCTGTCAGCAAATAAAAAAATGGCATGATAAAGGTCTTCCCTGGACCCGAATAGCTGTCAATGTTGCAACCCAACAACTCAAACAAGTTAATTTTGACACGGTGATTAAAGAAATACTAAGGAAACATCAGATTGATCCACGGTATCTGGAATTAGAGATAACGGAAAACGTGGTCATTACGAATGTGGATATAATCCGCATGATTCAGCAATTAAAAGAGATTGGTGTCAAAATTGTGCTTGATGATTTTGGAACAGGAAATTCCAGTTTAAATTACTTGAAACACTTAAATATTGATCGATTGAAAATCGATCAGTCCTATATCCAAAATATTACCGCTTCCCGAAGCGATGAAGTGATTATCGAAGCAATCATTGCCATGGCTCGTAGTTTTAATTTTAAAGTGCTTGCTGAAGGGGTGGAAACCTTTACTCAAATGGACTATTTGAAAAAGAAAAATTGTGATGAAGTTCAGGGATACTTATTTAGTGAGCCAATTACAGCAAGGGAGCTAGAAAAATATCTAAAATAATAAGGTCCTGATAACGGGATTATTCATTGGATAGTATATCTGAGAAAAAGCCGGTCAAGTAGTGTCTTTCTCTTGTGCACAAGGCGGGGAGACTCAACTCTTGATATGATTTTAATGGCCGCATTTTAATGGGATCGTGCAACCTTGCAGGAGATTCCTCGCTACGCTCGGAATGACGTCATATTTTTAATGGGACAGCCGTGGTGAGTTCTAAGAATGTTGGCACTAAACCATAATAAGGAGTACAATTTAGTCTTTTTGCCAACCTTTGACTGACTAATCAATGAAAAATAATGCTCCAGTTAAAACCCGCCTTTTATATAGACGTCTATTATCGTACGTGAAACCTTTCTGGCCGGTGCTGCTCCTGGGGATTTTTGCCAATATTTTTTATTCGGGTATTGATGCTACGTTTACCTACATGACCAAACCTTTTCTTGATAAAGGATTCATCAATATCGATATGAGTTTTGTTAAAAAAATCCCGCTTATTGTTTTAATTGGTATTACTTTGAGGGGAGTGGTCAGTTCATTGGGCAGCTATTGCATGACCTGGGTAGCTCGCTCAGTTGTTAAGGTACTGAGACAAAAAGTATTTGCTCATATTGTGCATCTTCCTGCTGATTTTTATGATGAGGCCACTTCGGGGCAAATGCTTTCTAAAATCCTTTATGACGTAGAGCAGGTCGCGCAAGTCAGTGCAGATGCCTTAACGGATTTTGTTCAAAATACCTGTTTGGTCATTGGACTCCTTACCGTCATGATGGTTATTTGCTGGCAATTATCACTGATGTTTTTATTAACAATCCCCTTTGTCGGAATCATTGTAAATTATACCAACAAACGAGTTAGACGAATCAGTCATCGAGTTCAACAAACTATGGGAGAAGTTACGGAAATTGCGAGTGAGGCGATTGAAGGATATCGAGTTGTCCGTATTTTTGGGGGTGACGAGTACGAAGCAGGAAAGTTTAATACTGCAACGGAACATTCCCGAATAAATGACATGAAAGTTGCTGTAAGCAAGGCGGTTAACGTATCGGGAGTGCAATGTGTTATTGCAATAGGAATAGCTATGATAATCATGGCGGCCATTCAATTATCAACTGTAATTACCGTCAGCGCGGGTTCTTTTTTAGCAATTATTGCTGCTATGCTGCAATTGATTAAACCTATGAAAACGTTAACCACACTCAATGCTACCATTCAAAGAGGTTTGGCTGGGGCTGAAAGTGTATTTAACCTGCTTGATTTACCTGTCGAGTCAACACAGGGTATTGACTTGACTCATAAAGCCTCTGGGGAAATTCAGTTTAAACAGGTATCTTATGCCTACAGGGAGGGACATAGGGTATTGCATGATGTGAGTTTTACAATAGAGGCGGGTAGTTGTGTCGCTCTTGTTGGGCATTCGGGTAGTGGTAAAACTACGATTGCCAGTTTATTGCCACGTTTTTATGAAGTATCCGAAGGCGAAATCACTCTTGATGGCATTCCAATTAATCAACTCAGTTTAAAAAGTCTGAGAGAACAAATGGCTTTGGTCAGTCAACACGTCACTCTTTTTAATGACAGTTTGGCGAATAATATAGCTTACGGCCGCAGGGATGTAAGTCGTCAGCAGATTATTAATGCCGCAAAATTAGCTTATGCCGATGAATTTATTTCAAAATTACCCCAAGGATACGATACGCGAGTTGGTGAAAATGGCGTTTTATTGTCTGGTGGTCAACGGCAAAGAATAGCCATAGCTCGGGCCATTTTAAAAGATGCGCCTATTTTGATTCTTGATGAGGCTACCTCTGCTTTGGATAGTGAATCAGAACGATACATTCAAGCTGCTTTGGAACGAGTCATGCAAAATCGAACCACCTTGGTTATTGCGCATCGATTATCGACCATTAAGCATGCTAACAAGATTGTGGTTATGCAGCAGGGACATCTGGTCGAACAGGGTGCTCATCAAGAGTTGCTGCAATTAAATGGGCATTATGCCAAGTTGTATAAAGTGCAACAATTAGGGATGGTTCAAGAGGAAGTGTTTAGCTGATGACTCTTTTTATCGAGAAGTTATGGTATGGAAATCATCCTCTCAGATGGACTTTGTTACCCTTATCCTGGTGTTATCGTCTTATAACGGCGACCCGACGTAAATATCTGGAATCCTTTTGCCAGCGAACTGTTTCGGTTCCTATTATTGTTGTGGGTAATTTATCGGTAGGTGGTGTAGGAAAAACCCCATTGGTTATCGCTTTGGCCCAGAGAATGCGCCAAAAGGGACTACGTGTTGGAATAGTCAGTCGTGGATATGGTGCCAAACCCCAATACGTCCCTTATGAAATACAGATGGATGATTCTGCAGAACAGGTCGGTGATGAACCTTTAATGATAGCACGCAAGACAGATTGTCCTGTCGTTATTGCGCCCAATCGCATGGACGCCGTTCACTATCTGCTGGATAGACATAAGGTACAAATGATTATTAGCGATGATGGACTGCAGCATTATCGGATGGGGCGCGCCATAGAAATAGCCGTAATTGATGGCGTTCGTGGTTTGGGAAATGGATTATTACTGCCAGCAGGACCACTGAGAGAATCAGCGGCACGATTACAGGAAGTGGATTTTATTATTGTGAATGAAGGCATTCGGGAACATGCCTATACCATGCGCTTAATCCCTGGAAAAATAATTAAGTTATCTACAGGGGAGGAGATGGAGTATGATGCTTTTAAAAAGGCAGATGTAGCTGCTGTTGCTGCGATTGGAAATCCACAACGTTTTTATTCCACTTTAACCCATTTAGGGATAGAATTTAAACCTTATTCTTATCCGGATCATTATCAATTTGAGCCCAATGATTTTAATCATCCTGAATCTCTTATTATTATGACGGAAAAGGATGCCGTGAAATGTTGCTCCTTTCATTCCGACAAGATGTATTATTTACCAGTTGAAGCAACATTGAATGAGGCCTTTTGGGACGCATTATGGACGCACAAATTATTAAAAGGTTATTGCTAATATGATATCAGTACGTATTTGGATTCTTGTATTTTCATTGATTACCGTGCTCAGCAGTACAGTATGTGCAGCGGATGTAGATTCAGAAGAAGCAAGCGAGATACTGCAACCTGTTGAACCGTTGGTTGGTAGCTGGACTTTTTCAGGAATGGTGACCAATGAAAGCGGAGATCGCTATGGTTATTTTTTTCAGATTCAAAGACAAGGCACTGATTTTCATACAAAAACAGCATTAATTGACGGCCAAACGAATAAACTGGTTCTTTTTTATGAAGGTAATGAGCAAATTGAACATTCAACTCAGTTGAACTGGCAAGTTGGTCGTTCTTTTATTCGCTATAATCCCATTAATGACAGTTGGATCTTTGGTGTGAAGGCAGAAGAGGGTAAAGGCTTTAATTTTAAAGTAGACATGTTAAAGCAGGCTAGTGAAACCAAGGAAACTCTAGTTTTAAGGCCGGGTGTGGAGTTACAAGCGTTACAAACCAGTCAATTAAACGGTCATATACAAACTGGAACTGAAAATAAAGAGCAGTTTGTTACGGGAAATAATGCCTGGTTTGGTAAATTGTGGTTTAGTAAGGAGCAAACCTCATCTCATGACATCAGTACCACATTTTGTAGATTAAGTGATGATAACGGATTTTATTCAGCCAATCTCAAAGAAGCGGATGCTACTGGTGCCGCTGTTGCTGGATGGCGTGATCCAGCTGGCAACAAGGTAAAGATGTCACAATTCCTTTCGATTAAATCGATTGATCCAAATCAGTGTTTGCTGAGTTTAGGGCTTCCTAAAATCAGTTTAAGAGTTTTGAATACATTAAATACTGAAGAACATAGCGCAGTGAAGTCTCCATTATCAGTAGCTGGTTTTTCTAAAGATAATCCTAAAGGATTTTGTTTTATCACAGAACAATCGTTTACACAGGTCAAGGATGCCGCTATTACTGCAATCTCAGCTACGGCATAGGTTTTTCTGGAAGGAAGTGAGCCAGCAGGCTTGCCAGGACTAATGAAGCTGGAATGATCAATAATGCCTGTTGGTAATCGCCGAGGGTATAGACTCCAGGCTGGTTAGAGAACACATCTAGTAAGTAGCCAATAAATGGTTGTAAAAGCGGGGCTGAGAGCATGGCCAGAGTATTAGTAAATCCAGTACAGGTCGACAGGGATTCTGTGGGAGCTAACTCGTTTGCAATGGAATAGGCAAGCATGTACGCCCCGCAACATAGACCTATTGAAAACAGCAGTGCGCCTATTAACAACAGATTGTGCGTTGGCAGGTACAGCGCTAGCAGCACCAGTACTGCGGTAGATAAGCAGGATGCATGGATTAGCGGTTTGCGTTTAATAAAATAAATGGAAAGCTGACCAAATACAGGACAACTTAACCCTGCTCCCAGAAGTATCATTGAAGTGAGTATGCTGGCAGTCTTAATGCTGCAGTTCAGCTTTAGCTCGAGGAAGGGTACAGCCCATAATGCCCCGAAGACGGTTATTACCGAGAACTCCAGGCAGACAAAGATGCCATTAATCCAGGCCAGCTTATTTTTTAAAATAAGAATTAACTGGGTTTTATAATCATGCTTTATTTGAGCTTCCGGTTTATGGCTGGGGATGAATTTGTAACTCAATGCAGTAATGACAAGGCCTAAAACACCTGCTCCTGTAATAAAGTATCGCCATCCCAGACCGCTTATTAAAGTGCCCATTCCTATCATGCCAAAGACCGTTATAGTAAACCCAAGTGTTTCAGATAAGCCGATCATAAAGGCATATTGCCTTAGTGGATAATGTTGGCGTAGCAAATGAGAAAGGCCAACAAAGGCAAAGGATGACCCCGCTCCAATAATCAATCGTCCTAAAAATAAATAGGGTAGGGACTGTCCAGAAGCAAAAATAAAACAGCCAAGTGCACATAATGCCGCATTAAAGGTTAGCAGAGTTCTCGTATTGTATCGGTCAAATAGCAATCCAACAGGGATTTGAAAAGAGGTATAGACGTAATAAAATGAACTGCTCAATAGACCTGCTGTAAGTGCTGAAATATTGTATTCGTACATAATCGCACCGACAATTATTCCAGACGATAACTGTAGAAAGAATTGAAACAGTAAAAAAAATACCCCTACCAGCCAGATGATGGTTCTAGGTGCTTGATGTTGAGTTGAATGAGTCAAATTAGCCAATTTTATTAAAAAAAACAGCGACTATATAGGATATGCCGGTGAGTGTAAATTTTTTTTATGTGTGTTTCGTGGGGCAGAAGGGTTCTACTATCGATTCAGAGTTCAAAACTACAAGGTACAAAGACTGTTTAATTCAGAAAGCAACCATTGATAGATAGCAATGAATAATTTTACTATAATCATAGGCAGCGTTTATCGTTAAGGTGTTCTATGAATATCAGGGATTTGCATTATTTTGTTGTTTTAGCAGAGGTAAAGCATTTTGGTGATGCAGCTAAAAAATGCTTCGTTAGTCAACCTACTTTAAGCATGCAAATCAAAAAACTGGAAGAATCGCTTGGTGTTACATTATTTGAGCGAACCAACAAACAAGTCTTGTTAACGGATCAGGGCGATGCATTGTTGTCCAGAGTAAAAAAGATACTCATGTTGATTGATGAGATGAAGGACGTCGCTCGACATTTGCATGATCCCTTTGCCGGTAATTTACGCATGGGAGTGATACCCACTGTTGCGCCTTATCTCTTGCCTCGGGTTATGCCTGCAATTAAGGCTCAGTTTCCTGAATTAAAAATCTGGTTGATAGAAGATCAGACTCAGCGTTTAGTTGATCAATTAGAACATGGCAAAATTGATGTGGCCATTATGGCCTATCCCGTTGAAGGAAATTTCACCAGTTACACTTTATTTGAAGAAGAGTTCTATTTCGTTTGTGATGAGTCTAATGATTTGGCTAAATCCAGTTCGATTTCTATTGCACAATTAGTTAATCAGCCCATGATGTTACTTGAAGAGGGGCATTGTTTGCGGGAGCAAGCTATGGCTGTTTGTAAAATGGCCAAGAATCAGGGTATTGCCGATTTTAGGGCTACAAGTCTTGAGACTCTGCGATTAATGGTGCAATCAGGAATGGGCGTGACTTTACTTCCTGCTTTGTCATTAATAGCCGATCCATCCCAGAGATTAAAGTATATTCCTTTTGAAGCTCCTGCACCTGCTAGAACTTTGGCATTATTCTGGAGAAGCGGAACTCCTAAACTCAAATGCCTTGAAGCAATTGGAGAAAAGATTTCCCGTTTGATCGCGCCACAATTGAGCCTGATTTAAGCGATTTTATGAATTTTGATCAGCATTCCAACGCGGGGATGATCAAGATAATACACTTCACTTCCCTTTAATCTTTGTTTTTGTGCGATGGTCAGGGATGATTGTGGATTATTGGACGGCGAGAAATGTATGTCTGTATCTAATAAATAATAATTGCTTTGTTTTACTCTTATGGTTCCTTGTACTATCCAGCCGTTATGGTTTAATTCAGGTAAAGCAACAGAGCTTTGATTTTTTGCTGGCTGCCTCCAGGAATAGTGGCCTAATACCTTATAGCGAGATTTATGGCTGAGCAGATAATATTCATTCTTTAATCCGGATTGAGAAGGTGAAAGCAAACTGTAGGAGCTAATGGTTTTACCCGTATTTTTTTTTAGAGGGATCGCATCGTGACTCACTGGAATTATCGGTGAGCTTGAATCCAATTCGCTGTGTGTTGAGCCATTTTCAGGGTGTGTAAAGAGGATAAGATCGATCTGATAGCTTGATTGAGCTAGTGTGAAACTGGAATATAAGATATTGATTGTTATTATTAAAAATCTGAGCATTGTCGTGCCATTTGATGTTTTTGACTATTATACCTGTCTGAAGAAAATAATACATCGTTGTATCAGGAGATTCCTTTGAATATGAAAAAAAAATCTGTCATGCCCGCGCAGGCATGACAGATTTCCTTTGTCATGTACAAAGAGGAGTTTCATTCATTTTCTGTGATATAAGGGTGATTGACAATTCAGCACAGTAAATCCAGCTTAGTGATATGTTGAAATCGTAATGGTCAACAACCCTTAATGAACTCTTTTAAGACAAATACTATTCAACAACAATATTCGGAAACTTGTCGGCATAATTTATAGGTTTTTTTGACAGTTCTATAGCACTGTTTAATGCTGTTCTTATAAAGGCGTCCGTCAACTCACTTCGTGGTTGAGTCGCAATTGGCAGGCCTTCATCGCATTGCTTTCTAATCTCGCTGTCCAAAGGAAGTTGTCCCAGCAACTTACTGTGGTTGGCTTCACAAATGGCTTGTGCTCCTCCCTCACCAAATATGGCCTCCTGATGTCCACATTGGCTGCAGATATGGGTTGCCATATTTTCGATAACGCCTAACACATCAATTCCTGTTTTGGAGAACATGGTAATTGCTTTTTGCGCATCTAAAGTGGCTACATTTTGAGGTGTTGTTACCACTAGAGCAGCAGTTAAAGGGATTTTTTGTACTAAGGTGAGCTGAATATCACCAGTTCCTGGTGGTAAATCAATAAACAGATAATCCAGTTCATCCCAAAGAGTAATATCGAGCATTTGGATTAATGATTTAGCGAGCATTGGACCGCGCCAAATCAGTGCCTGATCCATGTCTGTTATGTAACCAATGGACATGGCCTGTAACCCATGTGCCTGGATAGGCAAATAATGGTCCCCTCTGATTTGAACCGGTTTGCACGGACCCAGCATCAGAGGTATACTTGGCCCATAAATATCAGCGTCCAGAATACCTACTCTGGCTCCTGCGCGAGCCAAGGCTGCGGCAAGATTCACTGTCACGGTTGATTTGCCAACCCCTCCTTTTCCTGAAGCGACGGCAATTGTATTTTTTACTCCCCTTAATCCTTTGCCAACCATTTGGGTTTTATGAGCTCTGATGAACTGAGTTATATTTAAGGTGATTTTGTGATGTGGAAAATGCGTGTTTAGTGCTGTCAACGCGGGTTCTTTAAAGGTCTCTTCTAAAATCAAACAGGGAAAACCTGTTTTGATTGTGATCTCAATTGAATCTGAAGTAGTATCCAGACTGTACTGCAAATTCATTTCCTTACCATTGAGACCAAGTAACGGGTCTTTCAGGTTATCCAAAACGTTTCTTATTGTTTGTTCAACTGTCATATACTAAACCCTGATGAATACAAAAACAGGATCATAACGCAGGAGTTACTGAATCACTAGTAGTCTTTCAAGGGGGGGCGCATCATATTAAGGAACTCTCTTATTGTTCATGGGGCTATCCTATTTTAAATTCTATTATGAACTTGCCACGGGTTCGTATTGCCAATGAATCCAATGATTGTTGGTCAGATAGTACAGGCCGCAATGAATGGGAAGCATGTAGCGGCTTGATAAATGATACGCGTATTCATTCAGCTGTTGTTGATGTTGGGTTAATGTAGGTTCATCTTCTTTTCCTGTTTTGAAATCGATGATCCACAGATTCGATTGCTCAACAAATATTCGGTCAATAATTCGGGTCACCAAACGGTTTTGATGTTCCACCAATAATTCGTATTCATTCTGTTCTTCATCATGCCGGGCTATAATCCATGAACCTGTTTCATCCTGAAACAATTGAGTAATCTGAGTTTTGATTACCGATAAAGCGGATAACTGAGCCTCTTCTTCAAATCCTAATTGTTTCAATTCACGTTGTGCCAGATTCCATGGAACATGATCTATGTTATGCGGGTGATGGTCACAAATCCATTGCAACATTTGGTGAACTACGATTCCAGTCAGTCTTGGTATTCCCGTTATAAGTTCTTTGGGTGGGGGATTGGTAGGACTAATGGATTCAACATTGGATTTTTGATAGCAGTTTAATGGAAGCTTTACTAATTCAGGTGCAGAATATTCCGTTTTGTCGGAGTGCTCTTCTTCCTGGCATGTATTAAACTCCTGATTTTTAAGCAAGCTACGAAATGAAGACTTTGATGTTTTCGATGAGCTATCAAATAAATACAATCGGGATTTGGCTCTCGTTACGGCAACATACAGTACTCGTTGTGCCTCATATTGATTTTTTGCCTCATCCAGTTGGTTTAGATAGTCGTACAAAGGACAATGTTCCTGATGTGCTGCTTTGATGGGAGAGACCAGCAAGAGATCGTTTTGATTTTCGGTTGGCAGTTTAAGCCATCGTAACATGGGTTGATCCACTCGTTTCAGTTGAGTACCTAATCCAGGCAAAATAACGGTATCAAATTCCAATCCCTTGGATTTGTGGATGGTCATGACGTGTAATTGTGATGGGGTAGTCTGCTGTGAATAGAGTTTTTTGAATTCCAGGAAAAATTCTTCTATATCAGGTAACCGACCTTTTTGTTCATAACGATCAATTAAAATCCAGAATTGTTCCAGATCATTTAATTGGCTTTGGCTCAAAATTTTATCAATAAAAAGATAGGTCAGTGTTTTCCTCACCCATTCCGAAAGGGTGAACTGATAACGATGAGCGAGTGATTGATGCATCACCTGAGTAAAATACTGGGCGCGAATTGTTCCCTCATCACTTAAACCATGTATTTTATCTAATTGTAATAAGGCGCTATAAACAGATTTCTTGATGTTATGTTGAGCGATCAAATGAATATCACTTAAAGACAAGCCACAATAGGGGCCATGAAGCACTGAAAGCCATGCCAGACGGTCAGCTGGATTTAATAAGGCTTGAGTCAAAGACCAGGCATCTCGTAAATGAACCAGATTGGTCAACAAATCAATGTCCGTACCTTGATAGGGTATTTTGTATTGACGAAGCAAATTCATAATATCGGTTAATTGCGATCGTGAACGGACTAAAATAGCAACACTATCATCCGGGTTTGTTTTTAATTCATTTTGAATAACCTGAATCATTAGCGAAGCTTCGTGTTCTCTGTGTTCACATTGCATGGCATGGATAACGCTTGATGCATCATTGCCTAGTACATTTACCGACGGATGAAAAGAAACAGCTCCCGATTCGATATCAATTTGTTGAGGAAATATTTTGGAGAACTGGCTGTTTACCCAGTTCACTATAGGTGCGCTGGATCGAAAATTACAGCTTAGTTCCAGAGACTCCAACGATACTGGTCCAATACCTTGTTCTTTTGCGCGAAAAAATAAGCCGACCTCAGCCTGACGAAAGCGGTAGATTGACTGCATGGGATCACCTACGAGAAATAAGGTTTTGCCATCGTCAGGCAACCAGCCCTGAACCAATCGGGTAATCAGCTCAAACTGAGATAAAGAGGTGTCCTGGAATTCATCGATTAACAGATGATGAATTGCATTATCCAGGTATAAAGCCAAGTCCGTTGGATTATCCGCTTCACCTAATGCCGTTATTGCCTGGTGTGAAATGGTTGTAAAATCGACCTCATTTTGTTCACTGAACAATACTTGAAGATAACCGGCCAGGAGAGGCAATAAGACAAATAATGCCTGAAGAACTTCCCATTGTTCAGGGTCATATTCTGGATTGGGTACATTTCTGACTTGTAACAGCGCGTCCAGGAAATCAGGATATTCTTTTAATGCAGCAAGAAGCTCAGTGCTTTCCATTTTTAATCTTTTGTAGTCTTCCGCGCTATAGTACTGCTTTAAAAATCCAACATGATGATCAAAGCTGTTGCGAATCGAAAGGGAGCTATCCAGAAGCAATTGACACAGTGCAGCACATATATCCGGACTGGATTGTTGAAAGTCATACCAGTCTCTAAGAACAAAACGGGGCGAATCCGGATTATTTTCAGCTGAAGCCACAGTGCGTGCAAGCGCTATTAGTCGCTCTGACAGAGTGAAGGGCAGACTATCTCTAAAGCGAGATAATTCATGTTGTTCTATGAATCGTAAGGCATCTTCAAAAGCCGATTTATCTTGAGCGCGGGCTTGAAATAACGGGGTAAGCCATTGGTCTCTTTGTCCTAAAAGTGATTTAAATAATTCAATCAGTCGCTCTTGTCTGTTATCTACATGAATTAATAAGGTTTTAATTGATTGCTGATACTCCGGAGTCTCCATGGCAAACTGTATGCAATTCCGAGCGGCCTTAAGATAATACCGTTCGGGAGTATCCGTGATCTGAGCGTAGGCAATTTGCTTTTCCAATAGAGGTATTGCCTGATTAATACTTTGGCATAACGAATCTATAGTAATAATTTTTAAACGATTGGGTTGTTCAAGCAAATCCCAATTGAATTGGTTGCTACGGATTAAGGCTTCATGTGCATAATTCAGCGTAAGCTGTTGATGTGGACTTGTAGCCGGTTTATTTAAAGCTGCTTGCTGCAATGCGAGGATTATCCTTTCACGCATTTCAGTAGCTGCTTTACGGGTAAACGTTAACGCAACGATTTGTTCTGGAGAGTTAACCGTGCTTAATAGCCTCAGATAGCGCTGGGTCAGTATTTCTGTTTTACCGGACCCAGCAGGAGCCTGTACAATAAATGAGGTACGAGGATCGGTGGCTCTGTTCCTTTGTTCGCTATCAACAAGCGTCATGCCATTATTCCAGAACAATTTCCTGAGCAGGTGGTCTTAAATTATAATGAGAACTCATGCAGTGGCCATAGGCGCCTGTATTGGCTATCAATAATACATCACCTTCTGTGGTGACTGGTAATAGACGGTCATAACCAAGAGTGTCCCCGGATTCGCATATGGGGCCTACAATGTGTGAAAACCCTGCTTTTTCTTCATAAAGGCGCGTTAAATTAACGATTTCGTGATAGGCACCGTACAATGAAGGTCTAATCAATGAGTTCATTCCAGTTTCTATGCCAATGAATTTAACTTTTCCTTTTTCTTTGCATTGAGTGACTTTTGCAAGAATAACTCCGCTTTCGGCGACAAAGAAACGACCTGGTTCTAACCAAAGTTGCAGCTCTGGGTATCGAGATTTTACAGCCAGTAACGAAGCATCAAGAGCTGTAAAATCAATGGGATTTTGACCTGGTTTTTCGACAATACCTAAACCGCCACCTAAATTGATGGTTCGAACATGAGGAAACTGCTCGGTTAATGAGGCGAGCATTAATGCAGTTTGTTGCCACAAGTCGGGGGTTAGAATTCCGCTTCCGGAATGGGCGTGAAGTCCTATGACTTTTATATTATGTTTTTTAGTCAAGGAAATGATATGTCCAACATCATTTTGGGTGATGCCAAATTTAGATTCATTTCCCCCTGTTGAAACATGTTTGTGGTGGCCAGCTCCGGCTCCCGGATCAATACGAACGATTACTTCACGATTTTTAAATAATTCTGGCCAATGTTCAAAAGGATATAAACTGTCAATGGTGACGTGGCAACCTATTGAAAGAGCAAACTCATATTCAGCCTTTGGTGCAAAGTTTGGAGTAAATAATATTCTTTCTTTATTGATATTTGGGAATAAATTCAGTACCAATTCAAGCTCTTGAATGGAGACGCATTCAAAACCGACACCTTCTTTTTCCAGGGTTTTTAAGATAGAAGGATAGGGGTTCGCCTTGATGGCGTAAAATAACTTATCAATTGATTGTAAATCAAGTAACTGCCTCGCACGATTTGCCTGGGTAGGGCTATGATAAACATAGCAGGGGGAATGTGCTGTGCTCGCCGATAACAAACGGTCACGTTCAGACTCCCACCATGGAGTGGGTCGTACATTCGGCTTGCCAAACTCTTCGTGCCAGCTTTTGGAGTAATAAAATATTTGCGGATTGCTTTCTATCAACAAATGATGCAGTTTTTGGCAGAGTTTGTCTGCTTGTGATTCATCTACCACAAAAGTCAGGTTTAAATCATTCGATGCAAGTGACATGAGATAGACTTGTTTGGCATCAAATACTTCCAGTGCAGATCCCAGATGAGGTAATACGGTTCGAATATGATGACCTACAAGACTGACTGCGCTGCAAGGTTCAATCAATTTGGCACGGCCAAACTCATTTAACTCAGACAGAAGGGTATTAATTGCCGGTCTGTCGTACATTTTTGCATTATTATCAAGAGACAGTGTGACGTTAAATTCAGAAGAAGACAGTAAATCAACTGAAAAACCATGCTTTTTGAACGCCGCAAATACATCGGCAAGAAATCCTACTTGCTGCCACATGTTAAGGGTGTCAATTGAAATCAGCAGGATGCTGTGCTTTACCTGGATCGATTTGATTAATGGTGCTGACTCATCAATGTCTTTGGTTATCCGGGTACCCGAATGTTCAGGCAATTGAGTATATTTAACAACCATCGGAATATTGGCTCGACGGACTGGCGGTATGCAATTAGGATGAAGTACCTTTGCTCCCATGGAAGCAATTTCCTGCGCCTCATCGTAGTTTAGCTGTTTAAGTAAGCGGGCATGAGGTAATTGGTGAGGATTCGCCGTATAAATTCCTGGAACATCAGTCCATATTTCGCAGGATGCTGCATGTAATTTTCCAGCAAGCAACGCTGCTGATGTGTCTGAGCCACCGCGTCCTAATAATACCGTTTCGCCATGAGCGTTCGAAGCAAAAAATCCTTGAGTAATTATTGCTTGCGCTCCACTGCTCAGAAATTTTTCAATTAAATCAGGATCGTATTCACTCTCGCAGCGAGCAGAAAGATAATTAACTGATTCCCCACCGTGAACCGGGGTGGTGATAAGCAGTTCTCTGGCATCGTACCACTTATTATTGATTCCTTGATTTTGTAAAAAAACATGCCCAAGTCGAGTCATCATCAGTTCGCCAAGGCTTAAAATTTGAGCATGTGTTTTGGCTGGTGCTTGCTTGAGCAATGCAATACCAGTTAACCATTGGTTTAATTGGTTTAATTCATCGCGAATTAGTTCCGGACTGACTTCCAGTTCATCTGCGAGTTTAAAGTGGCTGTTTTGAATATCTATAAATATGCTGTGGTGTTCGTCCAGCAGCGCTGCTTCAATCGCTTTCTCCAGCTTATTGGATATCTGTGTTAGTGCAGAGCAGACAATAACAGGCTGTACACCAGTCATTAAATGCTTTTTGGTAATAGCTGCAATATTATTCCAAGTGGCTCGTGATGAAACACTAGTTCCACCAAATTTAGTGACGATGTGTTGCATGATTGTATTCCGCTCAAAAATAAAACACATTAACATGGAGTAATTGAGTTGCACAAGTATTTCAGTAAAATTGTAAGAATCGTTGGTGAGATATATTGCTCATCATGGGCGTTTTAAGGTCACTGTGGTTTTATAATTGTTACTTATTGAATATAAACATAAATATTTTAACTGAAACGTTTGAATTAAGAGTAAATTCATTTATTATCGAACTTGATTTAAAATTTAGTAGCAATTCAAATTAACGAGTTTGGAGTGAACAAAATGCACAAACCCCTAAGAACGCTAGTAAGCGCTTCAATACTTGGAGTTCTGGCGACAAACACCGTACATGCTGGTGGATTTTCTCTGTATACTGAAGGCAGCGCAGCTGCTACAGGTAACTTTGCTGCTGGTATTGCAGCTGAAGCAGGGGACGCATCCATTGGATGGTATAACCCAGCTGGTTTAGTACTTATTCGGAACCAGCAAGCAGTATTTGGTGGCGTTGGAGTATTCCCAACTGCCAAACTGAATGGCACCAGTACATTCCAAACTAATGGATTAAGAGACTACGTTCAGACGTTTAATGGCCTTGAAGGTGGTGAAAATGGTTTTGTACCTTCGTTCCATTATGCTAAACCAATAGGTGAAAATGCAACTATTGGTATCAGTATGGTTTCACCTTTTGGATTGGCTACTAGCTGGGATCCATTATCTGCTGTTCGATATCAAGCAACCTTCACTGAATTGATTACTACCAATATTTCGCCTGAAATTGGTGGACGATTGACAGAGAACTTTTCTATAGGTGGTGGTATTGATCTGCAGTATGCGCGAGTTAAGTTTAATCGCATGCTAGGCACTCCTACACTTTATCAGAATGTAAGTGTTCCTGGATTATCACCTTATATACTGGACTCTCAAAGCTATAATAAAGGCCAATCTTTTGGAGTTGGATTCCATGCTGGCGCAATGGCTATGTTCAATGACAACCATACACGCCTGGGTGTGAACTATCAATCCAAAGTAAGACACCATTTCCATGGTTACAGTATCCTTGGTGGAAAGTTGGCTGATCCTACGTTGTCACTTGCTAATCCTTTCGCTGCAAATGTCAATTCCATGTTCCGTTCTGATGATTTGAACAGTAATGTAATTGATTTGCCGGATATTGTGACTGTGAGTGGATATCACGATGTTAATGAAACCATTGCATTATTGGCTTCTGTTGTCTATACCAACTGGAGTACACTGCGTACAATTGAACTGAATAATGTTGCTGCTCCTAATACGGCAGTAAATCCTGTAAGACAAGTTAAAGTGAACAGTGTTTCTCAGCAAAATTATTCAGACACTTGGCGTGCATCAATTGGTGCTAATTACCACGTTAATCCCAATCTAATGCTGCGTGTTGGTGGTGGATATGATGCAACTCCTACAAATAATATAGATAGAGACGTACGTTTACCAGATACTGATCGTTGGGCTCTATCTGTTGGTGCTCATTATCAAGCTCGTCCTACTATAGGTGTCGATGTAGGTTATACACATTTGTTTTCTGCGAAAGATCCTTTAATTAACCGCACAGATCACATTGGTACAACTTCATCCTTTAATGTTAATGCTGGTGGTAGTGCCGGTGCAGACCTAGTTGGTGCTCAGTTGGTATGGACTATTGATCCACCAGTTCCAGCTCCAACCAAATAATATGGGTTTTTGCCTAAAAAGCCATGCTGTGCATGGCTTTTTTATTTCTATAAATTGTATTCCTGCCAAAAAACTAAATAGCTCCAGTACTACTCCAAAACGATACCTTATTAGTTGTATACCTACTTGCATCATGATTGATCATTGCTCATTTTTAATCTATATATTACACATTAGTCGCTTAATTTGAGTCATCATGTACAGTCGATTAAATTTTTTTCCAAGCGCTGGTTCGAGTAATGAGCCATCTACTAATCTTCAATCATTTTTAACCCATTTTCCCAAGCAGGAATTTTGGAGGTTTTTTGTTGAAAGAACCCGATACGACCTACGTCCTTTTGTATATAGAGAACTGTATTACAAGTTGGTTGGAAATAAAGAATATGTACCCTTGGCGGAAATTAAAGAATTTATCAAGAATCAAAACATGAGTATCCATCATTTAGATTCATTTAGAGATCACTATGTTGAAGACATAATAAAATTATTTAAAGCTACAGACAAAGGTGATGAACTGGTTATTGATGTTATAGAGGGTGATGGTTATGAACCTGCTTGGATTAACTTTGAGCAATCAGAACCAGGGTATTTAAAACACGTAACGGAAGGGTTTTGCTTTATTTTGGATCATCTCGATTCACCAGCACCTCTTAGTAATGAGTTCATTAAAAGACTCCATGAAATTAGCACTAAGGGCGTTGAGAATATGATAGAGCAAATACCTGGACAGTTCCGTAACGGTACTGCGGCATGGGGCATGACAGCAAATTTTGATACGATATCTGGACTAACTGAATCCCTGACGTACTTAAAGTCACTTGAGAAACAGCATCAAATTCCTGGGGTAAGATTGGCTATAGTACAAGGAAGTGGGGCGTTACAAATAATTAATACTTTTGCTGACAGAGAGCCAGAAGAGCTCGCTAAAGAATGTATGGAGTATATTAAACATGGAGCTACAATATACTATGAAACTCATGATGTAAAATTGAATGCGGAGTTTCTTGATAAGGTTACCAAGAACCTGATCACTGAGCTTAATAATTCTCTGAGCAGGGCGGTAAGTGAAGAGGACAAGCTTAAAGCCATATTTACATTCATAAAATATTCAGTTTTACATCATCCCTTCACAGATGGGGTTGGCCGCACTTATTCTATGATTCTTCTGCAGTACTTGTTAATGAAAGAAAATTTGTCACCATTTCTGATTGAAAATTCCAATATCATTCCAGGTTTTTCTGTTGATCAAATGATATCGATTTATTTACATGGCAGAGAAGAAATGAACATGATTCTAAAGGATCCTGCTTATATCAATAGCTCAAGCTTCTTTGAGCCTAATATTTCAACAGAAGAAACACTTCAAAAAGCACCAGATGAATTAACAGCTATTTTTCAGGAGTGCCAAGCCATGTGGAGTGAACATGTTACAGGCTGTTTGGAGCGAATGACCCAGCAATCCACTCTTGGTGCAAGGTAGATTTCACAATGTGTACTCGGGACCGTTGATATTTTACTCTTTTCAGGTCTATTTTTCACGACTTGTTTGGGGAATCGTGAGATCTCGGGCAAACCAAGATCATATTACGTCTAGAAAGATTGAATTG
The DNA here is from genome assembly GCF_003990085.1 of Legionella sp. km535. Classification (NCBI taxonomy): domain Bacteria; kingdom Pseudomonadati; phylum Pseudomonadota; class Gammaproteobacteria; order Legionellales; family Legionellaceae; genus Legionella; species Legionella sp. km535. The sequence goes on from NZ_RZGU01000008.1 coordinate 44,560, forward strand.
GATCAACTATGTCTCAGCATCTAGCAGTTGCTCTAGTTGAATAAATCCCAGCCGAAATCCCGCGGCGAAGACCGCGGGATCTAATGCTTCAATGCCACCATCATGGATCCCGCGGTCTTCGCCGCGGGAATTCGATTGAGATGGGAGCTCATGCTGCACTTCGGATTTCTGTGGCTTTGATCGCAGGATTCAGTTAAGTAGCCTGTTTGCGAGTTAACAGGCATTTCTTGGATGCCTCGGTCTTCGCCGCGGGAATTCGATTGAGATGGGAGCTCATGCTGCACTTCGGATTTCTGTGGCTTTGATCCCAGGATTCAGTTAAGTAGCCTGTTTGCGAGTTAACAGGCATTTCTTGGATGCCTCGGTCTTCGCCGCGGGAATTCGGTTGAGATGGGAGCTCATGCTGCACTTCGGATTTCTGTGGCTTTGATCCCAGGATTCAGTTAAGTAGCCTGTTTGCGAGCAAACAGGCATTTCTTGGATGCCTCGGTCTTCGCCGCGGGAATTCGGTTGAGATGGGAGCTCATGCTACACTTCGTATTTCTGTGGCTTTGATCCCTGGATTCAGTTAAGCCTGTTTGCTTGCAAACAGAATTTTATGCCCAACTATAAGCTTCGATTTAAAAGCTTGAGAAACCATGATCCTGTTTGCGATCAAACAGGCATTTCTTGGATGCCGCGGTCACAGCTGCGCGAATTCGCTTGAGATGTGAGTACATTCTGAATTTCGAATTTCCGCGGCTGTGACCGCGGAATCCATAGAGTAGAACTGAACTGATTTTCTGAAGAATTATTAATTCTTGGTAATTGTTGCTTCACCAGGACCATTAACGGTCAGAGTATATCCTTTAGCTGAAAGAACTTTAGGCGTGATATCACCTGTTTCCAGTTCCATAGTTACATAGCCGATATCAATAGGGCTTGATGTGTTTGTCGCCATTTTTATAAGAGCAGAACATTTACCATTTGTGGTGTGTCCAAAACAGGCCATTTTTACCATATTCCAGTATATCTGGCGAGTGGAGTTGGCTGGAGTTGGGTAAGGGGATGGAATTGTTCCAGCAACATAGGCATTGGATTCAACATTAGTGTTGTTGTGTGTTGTTAAATACGTTGGAACTGCTAAAGCGCTTGCGGCACTCAGACTGAAAGCGATTGCCGATATACTTTTAAGCATTAAATTCATTAATATCTCCATTAAAGATTATAAGTGATGGTACAAAACAATCCATTCAACTATATGGGATTGTAATCTCTGAGGCAAGTCTTAACCTCTGCAATCTGCTTTATTCATCCTGTTATGCCATAATTCGGACATGATCTTCATCAAATCTTCTTTAATATTCTGCCGATATCTTTGGCAAAATAAGAAATGATGAAGTTCGCTCCTGCTCTCTTTATAGCGGTTAAGCTCTCAATGATTGCCTGTTCTTCATTAATCAGGTTGTTTTGTGCTGCTGTTTTAATCATGGAATATTCGCCACTGACTTGATAGGCACACAGAGGTACTTCAGTGAAGTGCTGTTTGAGCTTATAGATTATATCAAGATAGAATCCCGCGGGTTTGACCATAATCATATCAGCGCCTTCGTCCAGATCCAGGGTTGTTTCTCTAAGCGCTTCATCGCTATTGGCCGGATCCATTTGATACGCTTTGCGATCACCAAATTGTGGCGCTCCCTGTGCTGCCTCTCTAAAAGGACCGTAAAGACAGGAGCAGTATTTGGCGCTGTAGCTTAGAATAGGAATGTGTTGATAGCCAGCCTCATCCAATGCTGTTCTGACGGCGCTTACCATACCATCAGTCATACCGCTGGGTGCAACCCAGTCAGCACCTGCTTCGGCATGACTTACAGCCTGTTTTCCTAATAAATTCAATGTATTGTCATTATCAATTTTTTTATCTTTTAAAACACCGCAATGACCATGGTCTGTGTATTCACAAAAGCAGAGGTCAGTAATGATTAGTATTTCAGAGTTCACTGAACGGATTTTTTTTATTGCTCGCTGAATGATTCCGTCTGCGTTAAATGATTCGCTTCCGCATGCATCTTTTATTTTGGGGATTCCAAAAAGTAAAACAGCAGGAATGCCTAAGTCACTTAACTGCTCGATTTCTTTGGGCAAAGAATCGATATCCAATTGAAATTGACCCGGCATGGCTGCGATTTCCTTCGGCGCTGTTAATTCCTCACTAATGAACAGGGGAGCAATAAACTGCTGAGGATGCAAACGAGTTTCTTTAACCAGAGCACGTGACATGGCGCTGCTGCGAAGGCGTGTTAACCGCAAGGGAATAGTATAATCGCTCATAAAAAATCCTTACTAAAATATCTGCAATTCAGATTATTAATTATTTATTCGAGGTGTATAAAAAATCTATGCCATTGCCCGCATCGCTGCTACTCACCTGGATACTTAAAAATTTATTAAGTAAATATTTAAGTGTTAACACATTCGGATCGGCTTGAGATAGACCTACGTTATAACTCAAATACATCCGTTTGGACAGGGCTTTACCTACGACCAGAGCTGTGTTGTCGCTGACCTGATTGGTAACAAGGTTAAAATTGCTATTGGTTTGTACATTAAGATCAAAGCCCAGATTTTGTTTTAATTGATCAAGGAGCTGTGCTCCATTAGTTCCTGTTCCCAGATTCATAGACGAGATGGCTGCTAATAATAATTGTCCTCCTGCTTTGTTGGCCTGACTGGCTGGACGGCCTAAAACCAGCATGGACAATATATCCGCTTGCGACAGGATTGATGGATTGGAAAATAGCTGGATTTTAGGGGAGTTCAAGCGGCCTGTGACCTCAACTCCTACGCTGATGTTGCCGCGCAAGTTCGCATTTTGCAAATTATTATTATTAAAATCAAAAAGTTTGTTTGAGCTGGTGATTGAGGATGATGTCGTATCGATTTTTTTTGCGGCTCTAAGATTAATTCCCGGATTATCCAGACGACCGCCGGTGAAAATGAGTTCACCCTGTTCAATAGCTAAGTCCTGCCCATAGGCTTTATATTCGCCCTGGGTTACGTTCAATTCGCCATTGGCGGTCATTGGTCCTTGTGGAAGTTGTTTCAAATTAACTGCGCCTGCCAGGGTAGCATGAAGTCCCTTAAACGTTAGCTCAACTTGTTCCCCCATTTCGACTTTAATGTCTATGCTGGTATTCATTGGCGCAGGTGATTGTTTTTCCTGTTGGGTTGTAAAGACTATGTCATCAGAAACAGTCTGGCTATTGGTAAAGGATTGGGGCTTTATCTGGGCATAGGGTATGAGGACAGTTCCTGCCAGAGCCACATGATCTGGTGAGGCGGATAATTTAAGCTGCGGTGAGATATTGATCTGATATTCTTTGGTGTTCATTATAGGGAAGTCAGCGCCTTGCAGATTCAGCTCACCCTTTGGATTGGGGCTAATAGCCCCTTGTCCTTTGAGCACAAGCTTTTTGTTGGACGAGTGAATTGTTCCATTGGCTTCCCACTTTTTCCTTTTAGCCAGGACTGTGATTTCTATAGGGTTTAGATTAAGGCCTAATTTGGGAATGGAGACACTGGCTTTAGTTAATTTAAGGGTACTTTCAAACAGTAGTTTATTGAGCGTTCCCTTTGCTATAAGTGAGGCAGATAAGTGTCCTTTGGGGTTAGTTATGTCAGAGCTTAACGACTTTAAAAAATCAAACGAATTCACTAATAAGGTGAGATTAGCGGAAATAGCTTGTGTATCAGGCATGCCATAGTTTAGTTTAAAATCAGGTAGATTAAACTTCAGATTCATTTGAGTATTGGAATCAATTTTTAACGTTCCTTTACCCGATAATGCCTTTGGAGTCAGCGATACGTTTACTGTGCCTCCTGCAAATTTAAGAATTGGCAGAGGGCTGTCTTTTGCCATTTGGTAATGACCGGGTGCAACGGTAAGAGACATAACTCCTTTGTTGAAATCGTAAAGTTCACCTGTAATGCTCAGATTTGAATGAATTCCTTCTGCTTTAGATTCAGGAGACTGTGTTTGAGATATCGAGGCATTAAAGTTCCATTTCAGCGGTAGGGTGCCTTTTATGGTTGAGTTAATCTGCCAATTATTTTGGTGATTTTGGTTCACTTTGGATTTAAGCTCGATCTTAATATCGGGTAACTTCCCTGATATTTTTAATCTTCCTTCCGGACTGTAAATCCGATTGTCTTCCGATACTGGCCATGAGCCATCGCGCCATTTAATGGTCTGATCTATCTCTGACAAGTTGTTCAGACTTCCGCTGATAGATAATAATGCAGGACCTTGAATATCTCCAGTCCATCGCAATTGAGTACTGTTTCCACCAAAGCCTAGCGTCCCATGAATCTTTGCCTGGTTTGAGCTGTTTTGATTTAATGAGATGGAGCCTGAAAGGGCATAGGGTGCCTCAAGAGCAAGCTTTATATGACCATAAACTGCGTCTTTAAGATAATTAAATTTGAGTGAGTCTATTGTTATCTTCTGTTGCATTAATGCGCCAGTAATCGTGAGCATCTCCAGGTTAACACCATCATTCAGTTCTATAGACTTCGCTTTTAATTCCTTCAATTGCACTTGAGGGTGAATCAATGAGCTTAGATGCCATTTGATCTGCAACTGATTTATTTTGATGTGTGTTGCGTTGTGATGATAATCTAATTGATCAATAGAAAATTGATTCAATAATCGCCCTTGAATGTGATGCACTTTCAGGGTTCCTGGCATAAATAAAGAACTTAACCTGATTACCGTATATAAGCCAGGAGTGGTCGTCAGAAAAAATGAGAGTAATGCAATCAAACAGATGATCAGGATAAGGCAGAAGTACACTAATTTTTTAATAAATTGGATCATAAGTCCGGCCCCATATTAATGACTAAACGAGGATTGGTACCTAATCTTTGTAATTGATTGTTGACTGATTGAGCCAATCCAACTTTAATTGGGCCGATTGGCGATACCCACATTAAACCGACCCCCACATCATATAACATTGTCCGGGGTCCTGGATTGTAGACGTCTCCGGCATCATAGAAACCAAGCAGATACCAGTTTTTATAGGTTTCTTTTTGAATTTCAAAACCGGCATAAGTACTAATTCTCCCTGGGCCTATAGAGTTAAAACTATATGCTTTTAAATTGTCTGTTCCCCCCAGAAGCATAGCCAGAGATAAAGGAAGTTGATTAATATTTGGGGTTGCCGTGATTCCCTGTATTGTGTGTCCATAGAGACGTAATCGCATAGAATCTATCATGAGTGCTGCTTTAGCATCTAATATGAGCTGACCAAAATCAAGATTGGAGAGTGTGAGTTTATTGGCGCCAAGGGCATTAATACTGATATTGTAACCAGACGGTGAGAATAATAGATCTTTTGTTTTTGTGAAAGTAAAGGTTGCTTTAGGATATAAAAGAAACTGATTCGTTGTTGGTTGCAATGTATAATGAAAGCTTTCATAAAGCCCGTTTAATGATAATGAACGCTGGAAATGTTCTCCATTATGTAATTGGCCAAGCGATAAAAGGAAGGCATTACTGTAGCCGGTATTGTAATTGAGATTGGAAAAGTTACCGGTCAGGCTGTATTGATCAGCCACAGGATTTGATCCTGGAACAACATACTGGGCTTGAAGAGCATTCTGGGTAAAGGAACCCTGAGCCAGCGCATTAAATTTATGTCCTTTACGATTAACAGGAATGACGTGCAGCGCTGCCCGTCCACGAACACCTGTATCTGTGCCATATCCCGCTCCAATTGAATAGGAATACTTTGAAACAGGCTGCAAATGAACAAGCACTGGTACTGTTTCACTTTCACTAATCTGAGGTTTAACCAATACAGAACTGAAGTACCCACTGTTTGAAAGATTATCGTTTAATTTAAGGATAAGATCGGTTGAATAAGCCTGGCCGGGTTGAAATGGCACAAAACGATGAAGCAATTCAGGACGGATGTAGGTCGGATCAAATTGTACCTGACCAAAATAATACAACGATTCGGTATCAAATATCAGGGTAATTCGGGCAGTATTCGTTTGTTCATCAATTAAGACTTCTGATTTTTGGAAGGATCCGTGCAGATAACCCAGATTTTCAGCCGTATTCAACAGGCTTTGTTTTGCTTGATCGTAGCGTTCACTAAATAAAGGCTCCCCTTTTTTTATGGGTAATTCCCTTAGAGTTTTGAGCAGCAAAGGATTTTGACGACCTTCTCCCAGAAGCGCAACATGAATTGAGGCAATACGAACCTGAGGTCCTGGATGGATAGTAATAATCAAATTCCGATTGCTTTGAGACACTACATTGACTTCAGCTTTGAAATACCCATAAGGTTGTAGGGCTTTTATAATCTGTATTCGTAACTCATCCAGGTTGAGTTCGTTTAGAGGTTTTGCTTCTTGCAGTTCTTTTAAGCGTTGCTCCACATTGGCAAGAACCTTTCCTGTAACTCCATTTATCTTAAACGCAGGTGGTTTGGTGTTCTCAGCCAAAATGGGAAAACAAATCGTAAAAAGAAAGAGAAATGCTAATTTTTTCATATGGCAGCAATACTAAAATGTCGCATCCACTGCCTCGAGTTCTTTTAATTGATAGATCAGATCCAGCGCTTCTCTCGCTGACAATCTATCGGGATCAATGCGTGCCAGTTTGTCTAAAACAGGCGATCGTTTTGGTACAATGATTGGCGATGCCGTGGCCGTGGTTGACTGTGGTTTGTTCTCCTGAATATGGCTTAAATGCTGATTAGCGAGGTGGAGCACTTCTGAGGGGATGCCGGCAAGAGCGGCTACTTCCAGTCCGTAGCTGCGATCAGTGGCGCCTTCTTCTACTTTATAAAGAAAGATAATTCGTCCTGTGTCCAGAGAGGCTTTCAAATGCACATTGCGTATGCAAGGCCATTCTTCTGGTAAACGGGTCAATTCGAAATAATGAGTTGAGAACAGGGTATATGCTTTCAGCGTTGTTGCAAGATATGCACAGCATGCAAAAGCCAAAGCCATACCATCATAAGTACTGGTTCCACGCCCAATCTCATCAATAAGAACCAGACTTTCATGAGTAGCCTGTCTTAAAATATGAGCTGTTTCAGTCATTTCTACCATAAAGGTTGAGCGCCCTGAGGCCAGGTCATCACTTGAACCGATACGTGTAAAAATTCGGTCAATAGGTCCCAGTATTGCCTTATCTGCGGGTACAAAACTTCCAATGTGCGCTAACAGCACGATTAATGCGGTTTGGCGCATGTAGGTTGATTTGCCCCCCATGTTCGGGCCGGTGATGAGCAGCATATTGTGCTTGGGATTGAGTGAGACGCTATTGGCAATAAACTGATCTGGAACAAGCTGTTCTATGACGGGATGGCGACCGGATTCAATGGTGATCCCTGAGGCTTCTACCAGTTCAGGACAGTTCCAATTTAAACTTTGCGCCCGTTCTGCCAGAGTGAACAGAACATCGAGTTCAGCAAGCGCCTGTGCAAGCGTTGTTAATTCGTTAAGGTATTCCTGTATCTCTACCAGTAAATTGTCATAGAGCCATTTTTCCCGGGCTAAAGCTTTGACCTGGGCAGTGAGAACTTTTTCTTCAAACACTTTGAGCTCGGGAGTAATGTAGCGTTCTACATTTTTTAATGTTTGTTTTCTCAAGTACTCAGTAGGTGCTTTTTCTGCTTGAGCTTTTGAGAGTTCGATGTAGTAGCCCTGGACATTATTAAATCCGAATTTTAGTGTGGAAAGACCCGTACGCTGTTTTTCCGCTTGCTCCAGATGAATTAATTTTTCGTTTGCATGAGTGCTTAAGGATTGCAATTCATCCAGTTCTTCATCAAATCCTGGGGCAATCACTCCTCCATCTCGAATTAACACGGGCGGATTATCTATTATCGCAGCAGTCAATAACTCGTGCAGTATGGGTAAAGGGCTGATCTGTATTTTTAATTGATTGATCAATGGTGATTCGTTGTCTTTTAGTGCTTCTTTCAGTTCAGGAAGCAATGCCAAGGTGTTTCGTAAGGCTACCAAATCCCGTGGACGCGCCGATTTTAACGCAATACGGGATACGATACGCTCAACATCACAGCAGTGCTTTAGAATAGGATGAATTAAGGCAATCTGTTCTGCGTTTATAATTTCTTTAATACTCTGTTGGCGGGATTGAATAAGGCTGTGCTGCTTTAAAGGTCGGCCAAGCCATCTTTTCAACAAGCGGCTTCCCATGGAACAGGCTGTATGATCTAAAATGGACAACAGGGTATGATTATTGCCACCATGAACATTCTCAATGAGCTCCAGGTGTTTTTGTGTGGCTGCGTCAAGTTGCAGATAATCGTGGGAATGTTCCAGTATCATTGAGGTAAGGTGGGGTAAAGCTTGCTTTTGTGTTGTTTTTAAGTAAGAGAGCAAAGCGCCTGCGGCAATTAAAGCGGTAGGGTGTTCTTGTTCGCCAAATGCAGTCAGATCCGTTACCGAGAATTGTTCACGTACTTGTTGCAGTGCGCTATCAGAACTGAATTCCCAACCCGGTCGGCTTTTAACTGTAAATTCGCTGCAGTAATCGTATAGTTTCGACGATTCCTCAACGAGGATTTCGGCGGGTTGTAATCGATTAAGTTCTGCACTCAAGTGCGATTCTTCAATTAATTCCAGTAAATGAAAGCGGCCACTGCTTAAGTCTACCCATGCCAAACCTGTTTTATGCTTGTGCTGATGCAGTGCTAACAGCAGATTGTCTTTTTTGGCATCCAGAAGCGCTTCATCGGTTACTGTACCGGGTGTAATAATTCGTGTCACTTGCCTCTCTACGGGGCCTTTACTGGTAGCTGGATCACCAACTTGTTCGCATATGGCTACTGATTCGCCTTTTTTTAACAGTCTGGCCAGATAGCCTTCGACTGCATGATATGGAAGTCCCGCCATAGGAATAGGTTTTCCTGCAGATTGGCCTCTATGAGTTAGGGTAAGATCCAGTAAGTGAGCCGCTCGTTTGGCATCATCAAAAAATAACTCATAAAAATCACCCATTCGGTAAAACAGCAGCATGTCTGGGTAGTCTGATTTGATGCGTAAATATTGTTGCATCATTGGCGTGTGTGATGTGGTCATGAAAGCGTATCAAAATAAGAATGCCGCGATTTTAACAAAACTGTGGTTGTAAGTCAGTAAAGAGATTTCTGCTCCTTAACAGAGCATTATGCACATTGATTTAAATATAAATTTTCATAGATTAAGGATAAGTCCTTCACTTAATGCGAATATTTGCTAGAATTAAAGTGATTTTATATAAAATCTAAATCTAATAGGGAGAATGGTAATGAATCGTTTAGCTATGATAGCTGCAACTGGATTTTTAGCAGTACTGTTAACCGCTTGTGGTGATAATGGTGCTTCTAAACCAACTGATGGTAAAACAGATACTACTGTTGACCAAACACAAACTAAAGGTGACGATGCAGGAAAAACTGACACCGGTACTGCACAACCTGCTACTGAAGGTCAAAGCCAATAAGAGTTTTTAACTTTTTTGGTACCTTAAGAAACCCCATAAACAGTTTATGGGGTTTTTTCTTTAACAGGATTCAGCCATGAATGACCTTAATGCATTAATTAACGAAATTGCTTCCCACTTAAAGAACTCAGCACGACAGATGGTTACTGCTGAATCATGTACTGGTGGTTTAATCGCTGCTTATCTGACTGAAATCCCCGGCAGTTCAATGTGGTTTGAACGAGGCTTTGTTACCTACAGTAATTTGGCCAAACAGGAGCTGTTAGCTGTTCCTGAAGAGTTGTTGGTCCAGTATGGCGCGGTCAGTGAGGAAGTTGCTTCTTCTATGGCGGTTGGCGCTTTGCGGCATAGTGCTGGTCATGTTGCTTTATCGGTCACTGGCATTGCCGGACCGGATGGCGGCAGTATTGAGAAGCCTGTTGGAACTGTATGTTTTGGCTGGGCGATGCATCATTCTAGTCCATTAACTTTGAAAATGCAGTTTGCCGGAACCCGGCATGAAATACGTGAAGCTGCTTGTCGACAGGCTTTGCTGGGCGTTCTCTCTCTTATTAAACCTTAAACCGAATCAATAGTAACATTCTGGCTTCAGTACTCTTTCATTTATCAAATTGGCACTGGTTTCAATTTTTAGTTATCGCTTGGCTGGAAATAGCAGCAAGGACATGATGAATCAGTTTGCCGGCCGCACATATCTGTGTGATAATTTTGTCCTTGCACACTACTACTTGGAATGAATTATGGAAGAGAATAAACAAAAAGCATTATCTGCAGCCCTGTTGCAAATTGAACGGCAATTTGGCAAAGGTTCTGTAATGCGTATGGGAGACAGTACTGTATCCCGCGATATTGAAGCCATTTCAACAGGCTCATTGGGTTTGGACATCGCCTTGGGAATTGGTGGTTTGCCTAAAGGGCGTATCGTTGAAATTTATGGTCCGGAATCATCGGGTAAAACAACGTTAACTCTTCAGGTGATTGCTGAATGCCAAAAAATGGGCGGAACTGCCGCGTTTATTGATGCCGAGCACGCATTAGATCCTAGTTATGCGCAAAAACTGGGTGTCAACGTGGATGAGTTATTGGTCTCTCAACCGGATACCGGTGAGCAGGCTTTGGAAATTACCGATATGCTGGTTCGCTCTGCAGCGGTTGATGTGGTCATTATTGACTCGGTTGCTGCTTTGACGCCGAAAGCTGAAATTGAAGGTGAAATGGGTGATGCACATGTCGGTTTACAGGCTCGATTGATGTCGCAGGCTTTACGTAAACTAACAGCCAACATTAAACGCTCTAACACTTTGGTTATTTTTATTAACCAGATTCGTATGAAAATTGGCGTCATGTTCGGCAGCCCTGAAACAACAACTGGCGGTAATGCATTGAAGTTTTATGCTTCGGTTCGTCTGGATATTCGAAGAATCGGTTCAATTAAAAAAGGCGAAGAAATCTTAGGTAGTGAAACACGGGTGAAAGTAGTTAAAAATAAAGTTGCCCCGCCTTTTAAAATGACTGAATTTGATATTTTATACAACGAAGGTATCTCTCGTGAAAGTGAAATTATCAATCTGGGTGTTCAATTGAATCTGATTGAAAAATCAGGAGCCTGGTACAGTTATAAACAAGAAAAAATTGGTCAGGGTAAAGAGAATGTCCGGTTGTATTTGAAGGATAATCCTCAGATTGCTGCTGTTCTTGAACAACAAATTCGTTCTGAATTGTTAGAAAAAAATCTGCCGATGTTAGCTACTGCGACTGAAGACAGTTTTGAGAGCATTGATGACTAAAGCATTTGATAGTGCCATACGCCTGCTCAGCAGGCGTGAACATGGCGCTATGGAACTGTATAAAAAGCTGGAACAAAAGGATTTTGATTCAGCTGAAATTAATAATGCTCTGGATGCTTGCAAACGACTCGGTTTACAAAATGATGTTCGTTTTGTAGAAGAGTTTATCCGTCTACGAATTCGTCAGGGATATGGTCCATTAAAAATCATGCAGGAATTAGCAAGCAAAGGAGTGGATCGGGACCTCATACACTCTGAATTAGCTAAAGAGCGAGATAATTGGGGCAGTTATGCTCTGGCAGTTTGGGAAAAAAAATGTAAGGGACGTACGGATTTGGATTTTAACGAACAACAGAAACTAAAACGCTTTTTGCTTTATCGTGGGTTTGGTATGGATGTTATTACCACGGTCGTAAACGAGTTAAAGTAATTTTTGATGCGTCCTTTTTCGACAGTAAAGGGTGTCTTCATGCGTCAAATGAACGTGATTCAATAGAGATAATTCAATTAACTTAAATGGTAAGTCGTAGAAAATGAAAAGTTCTGAAATTAGAAAGGCATTCTTTGATTATTTTGCACAACATGGTCATCACTTGGTTGAGTCAAGCTCATTAATACCCGCTAATGATCCTACGCTGTTATTTACCAATGCAGGAATGGTGCAATTTAAAGATTTATTTTTAGGGCTTGAAACCCGAGCTTATCAGCGAGCAGTGAGTGCGCAGCGTTGTGTTCGGGCTGGCGGCAAACACAATGATTTGGAGAACGTAGGCTACACGGCTCGCCATCATACTTTTTTTGAAATGTTAGGCAATTTTAGTTTTGGTGATTACTTTAAACGAGAAGCGATTAAATTTGCTTGGGATTTTTTAACTCAAGTTTTGCGATTACCGGCAGAACGTTTGTGGATTACCGTTTATAAGGATGATCAGGAAGCGGAAGACATCTGGTTAAAAGAAATGGGCGTTTCTGCCGAACGGTTTTCCCGTTGTGGAGAAAAAGATAATTTTTGGTCTATGGGTGATACTGGACCCTGTGGCCCATGTACGGAAATATTTTATGATCACGGCCCAGACATTGCTGGTGGACCCCCAGGAAGTCCCGAGGAGGATGGTGATCGATACATAGAGATCTGGAATCTGGTCTTCATGCAGTTCAACCGGGATAAAGACGGGATCCTGCATCCATTACCGAAACCTTCAGTAGACACAGGCATGGGATTGGAGAGGCTGGCAGCAGTTGTGCAGGGTGTTCATAGCAACTATGAAATTGATAGTTTTCAATACCTGATTCATGCCATTGCCAAACTGGGTATTGATATCGACATCAATCATACCTCATTAAAAGTGATTGCAGATCACATCCGTTCGTGTTCTTTTTTAATTGCCGATGGCGTGGTTCCCGGCAATGAAGGGCGTGGATATGTCTTAAGAAGAATTATTCGCAGAGCAGTTCGTCATGGCAATAAACTAGGCTTACCGACTCCGTTTTTTTCTCAATTGGTGCAGCCATTGATTGATGTAATGAGTGATGCTTATCCCGAGTTAGTAAGCTCTAAAGTACACATAGAAAAAATACTGCTTCAGGAAGAAAATCAATTTGCTCGAACCCTGGAACAAGGATTAAGACTATTACAAGAACAAATGCAGACTGTTAAGGGAAAACAAATATCAGGTCAGGTAGCCTTTAAACTATACGATACCTATGGATTTCCAGTCGATCTCACTGCCGATATTGCGCGTGAACATGGTTTGGCAGTTGATATGGATGGTTTTAATGTTCTGATGCAGCATCAACGAGAACAGTCACAAGCTGCGAGTCAATTTACTGTCGATTATCATGCCAGCACTCAACTGGATCACCAGTCAGAATTTCATGGTTATGAACAGGAAACCATGAAAGGAACTATTATTGCATTGCTTCAGGATGGCGCAGAAGTGAGTAGCCTGAGTCACGGAGTTAAAGGAGCCGTTGTTCTGGATGGAACGCCGTTTTATGCTGAAAGCGGTGGTCAGGTTGGCGATACAGGCTATCTAAGTGGAAAAGACTTTAAGTTTCGTGTCGATGATACCCAAAAAGTGGGACAGGCTATAGTGCACTATGGCGAGGTTGAGATGGGCAGTTTGGCATTGAATCAAGCTGTTGATGCTCAGATTAATGTGCAACGACGAGATGCAATACGATTGAATCATACGGCAACTCATTTATTGCATGCCGCTTTAAAAACAGTTGTTGGCCAACATGTTCAGCAAAAAGGATCATTAGTTGATGCTGAAAGAGCGCGTTTTGATTTTTCTCATTTTGAAGCGTTGACTCCTATACAAATTCAACAGATTGAATTATTGGTGAATGATCAAATTCGGGCGAATAATGAGGTCTTGACTCAAGTCATGGATATAGACACTGCAAAACGAAGTGGTGCTGTTGCCTTGTTTGGAGAAAAATACGCAGAAGCAGTGCGTGTTTTATCTATGGGCGAGTTTTCCAAAGAGTTGTGCGGCGGAACGCACGCGCGTCGAACGGGAGATATAGGGCTATTCAAGATTATCGCAGAATATGGAGTGGCCAGTGGTGTCCGACGCATTGAGCTGGTTACAGGCTCTTACGCTCTGGCCTGGGTTAATGAACAACAGGCTCTTTTAAATGAGCTGGCCTCACTGTTAAAAACTACAACCGGAAGTTTGTCTGAGAAATTGTCGCAATTAATTCAGGACAATAAAAAGCAGGAAAAGGAAATTGCAAAATTGCTCAGTGAGAAAGCCCAGAAATCAGGTGCGGATATGCTGGGTGATGTGGAACAGATTAATGGAATTAATTTATTAATCAAACGATTGGATGGTATGGACAGTCAAACCATGCGCACTACTTTGGATCAACTAAAGTCTTCGTTGGAATCTGCAATAATTGTATTATTTGCAGTAGATCAAGGTAAAATGAATGTAATCGCTGGTGTCAGCAAAAACATTATAGGAAAAGCTCCATCTGCTGCTATGTTAGTAAGACATCTATGTGGCAAAGGTGGTGGTCGTGATGATATGGCTCAAGGAGGAGGAGTAGTTCCAGAAGATCTGGATGCAAAAATACAGGAAATCAGAGCAATGGTATCTGGTTCATAGCTAATATAACTGGGAATGTCATTCCGGATTAAAGGAGAGATCTCCTGAACGCAGTAGGGTGTCTGGATTTGCAGAACCTTCACGGTGTTCAGGATGACGAGGGCTTCAAATATCCTGAGCAGGAGAATAGGCAGATGTATTCAAGGAGGAGAATAAAATGAGTTTTCTAAAGGAATTTAAAGAATTTGCCATGCGTGGCAATGTTGTTGATTTAGCCGTGGCGGTGGTTATTGGTGCCGCTTTTGGCAAGATTATATCCTCTTTGGTTGATGGGATTATCATGCCATTTATTGGCCTGATCATTGGCGGCATCAATATTGCTGGTGAGTCCCTGACAGTTGGTCATGCGGTGATTAAATGGGGGGCATTTTTACAAACCATCATCGATTTTACCCTTATCGCATTTTCTATTTTTATCGCAGTAAAATTTATCAATCTGTTACGGAAAAAGGAAGAAGACCAAGAGCCTAAATTGACTACTGCAGAGGTTCTTTTGACAGAAATCCGTGATTTGTTGAAAGAGAAAAAATAAGATTAGACCTGGTGCGGATTAACAAGGACCTTCTATATTTATTCTATTATTCCCTAATCATTAGGATAACTTCGTCATCACAAGCGGTGTTACAGACGCTAAACTGAAAGAGCACGTTTTTGCGCGCAAGTATTTAAACCCTCTCCCCCACGCTACGCGCGGTAGAGAGGGGATTAGATCGAAAGAAGCTCATTGTTTCTGGACACTAATGCACTGTGTTCGGGATGACGTTTTTTATTCATTAAATCAATATTGTCAACACACTTTATTTTTGTTCCATATTTGAAACTGTTCTTCAGCGATTGTTATGGATTGGTATAAACTACCAATTATTGGTCGTTATTGGTACATTATGAGTCTTTTGTGCTATAATTTTCTTAGATTCCAGGTAATAAGGATATTTATGAACGATCTAATGAATTTAATCGCACTAATAATATGTTTTGGTGTGGGTCTATGGATAATTAATGCATTCATTCCAATGCCAGGTGCTATAAAGAGTTTGCTTAACCTTTTGGTTTTAATTGTTTTGATTATTTATATCTTACAGTTTTTTGGAATAATAAAAACGATATTGCCGATGATAAGAATTATAAAATAAAAACGGGCAATCAATTAGTTATGAATTTATGGATAAATTCATAAAAATCCTGCCATCGTGTTTCATTGTTCGCAGAATATCGCTATTTATATGCATCGTCCTCAACTTACAGCTTTGGTAGGACTTATTATCCCGGATATCATCCTGATACATCCCCATGGAAGGTTTCATTAAGTTCCATGAATTTGCAAACAGCACTATTGGGGCTTGATTACGTCTGTTAAATGACGCATTTTTTGATTCTGTGCCAGGCCTCCAAAAGAGTGATATTGGATGGCAAGGTTCCTTAAGGTAGAAATCAGAAAATTGAAGCATAATCAGTTCCTCATCTGATTCAATTTCATTTATATAAAGATTGGCTCTGGATGAAAGTATCATGGCTGTCCCATTAAAAATGTGACGTCTTTCCGAGCGTAGCGAGGAATCTCCTGCAAGGTTGCACGATCCCATTACAATGCGGCCATTAAAATCATATCAAGAGTTTAAAAGGTAATGATAATTAATGCATTAATTCAGATTGTGCCAATTTTCAGGAGATTCCTCGCTGCGCTCGGAAAGACGTCACATTTTTAATGGGACAGCCGTGATGAAAGTATTAATTTCTCTTGACTTGGTTTGACTGATTTGATGTGCTTGAAGTAACTTTCAGAGTTGCATCAAAGCAATTGTGGGAGTGATTCTGACAAGATGTTGTCTATACCAATGTATTAATATAAAGGGAGTTGTATTATGCCAAAGGTACACAATGCAGATAAAAATACGTTTGATGTAGTGTTTAAAAAATTGGTAGGTATTAAAGAAGAATTGAAAAATTCACACAGCCTGGATGTGCTGAAATCGATAATTATCCGCTATGATGCGGTTCAGTTAAAATTTGACCGCGATATTCAGTTAATTCAAGCGGATCAACAAATAAATAAAGATCTGAACAAACTCATGAATCGTATTGATGAGTTAGTTTTTAATTCTTTGTTTCAAGCTCTTGAGAGAATGAAACATGAACTGAAACATTGTCACAGTTCGGATAATTTAAATTCCTTGATTCAGCATCATTCTCAAATTAATACCGATACCCCTTCAGTACTAAGGCATATTACCAAGCATCCATCAGCACAAAATAAAATTATTAAACTAGAGAAAGAAATAGCCCAACATCTGCAAAGAAAAAAGCAGGAATTTTCCCGAACAGAACCAAAAAATGAGTTGAACACTGATGAAGCCGTCAGGGTAACAAACGCCAATCCTTCCGGTAATAACACAGTAATCACTGAGCCTCAACCGAATGCATCCCATAAAGATAATGCTGGAGCAGAAACTAATGGCTCTGAGGTTAATGAATCAGTAGTGAGGCATTTGGTTTCTAAAATAAGTTCATGGCAAAAGCATAAAAGACCGTCTGCTGTAACGTGTACTTCGGATCCTGTCTCTAGCCGGGGATCTGCTTCTTCTGAGCATGCAACGAGTACTGTACAGGCCGATTCCTCTCAATCCGATAAGGTCACAAAGCAGGATTTGGATATTAAACAAATGAAGGCGCGGGAACTGCAACTGCATCAGTTTGATAGGTTAGTCAAACAATTGGTCATTAAGCGCGATGAGTTTCATAAACGTTATCCTCTGGAACTTGATGATGAGGTAAAAAAGCCTTATGGTGCTGCCTGCCAATTAGTTCAAAGACTCATGAGTTATTCGCAAATGTATAAAGAGGGAATGATCGATATTAACGAATTTAAAGAACAGGCAACTCATGAGATTCGCGAACAGCGTAAAGGGGTTCTTAGCGAGCATAGGGGATACAAAGAATTAATGGCTAATATATTGCTTGCATTAGGGACGTTGGGTATCGGTTATGTTATAGCTGCATTGTTTACCCAAAGCTTGTCGCCTATCAAGCTTAATACCAGTACAGTAAATCAACTGGATGAAACCTTGAACGCAGTAGAACAAACGGAACAAACCAGTGAAGCCAGATTATGTTAACGGTTGAGCAAAAGCGTATTGGAGGATATTTCTTTAAAAGAGATTGATTGAGGGTTAATGACTACAAGAACAGTCAGCAGGAGCATTGATGTCGGAAATAACACTAAGAAATTATAAATGTGATAATGCAAAATTTTTTTTGATATTCTGTGTGGTGCTCTTGCATTTTATTTCCCCCCATCGCAGTGGAATACTGACGCAGAGATATTTGTTGACGCAAAATCTGTATGTGTGTTTGCAATTACTAGCCATGCCTTGTTTTACTCTGATCTCAGGTGTATTCAGTCACAAACAATTAACGGAACGCTCTATGGGCAAAATTCTTACCCATTTAATTGCGCCTTATATTATTTTTGAATTGATTTATTCCTATGTCGCTCGAGACTACAATACCAAGTTATTGATAATAGAACCCTTTTATATTTTGTGGTATTTGCTGTCTCTTGCTATTTGGAGAACAGTTCTTCCATATTTTTTGCAGATAAAATGTCCTTTATTAACATCAGTTATAGTGGCCTTGCTCATCGGCTTTTGTGGCAAAATGGGTGATGTATTTGCTTTGGGAACTACTTTTTTATATTTTCCATTCTTTGTTTTGGGGTTTAAATTAGCGCAATACAAAGAGCGGCACTGGAATTTATGGTACAAAACGGGGGCAATTATTATTTTTTGTTGTATCGTCTGTCTGGTATTCTATATATCGCCTAATAATGTAAAACAATTTGAACCCATTCATCCTTATTTTTTTATTTATCATACGACCCTGAGCAAAGCGCTTTTTTTACGTGGTTTTTGGATGATTATTTCACTATTTTTTTGTTTCAGTTTCCTGATCTTGATGCCGTCGCGGTGCACCTTTTTTACAGAGTGGGGGCAGCGAACGATGTATCCCTATTTGTTGCATGTATTTTTTTTACTGGGGCTAATCGATTCGGGTTTGTATCAGAAGGATACTTGGTATTATGTGTTGCTTTTAATTGCTCTTGCACTGCTGACCACCATCGTGTGTTCTATGAAATGGGTTAGCCAGTTGACTCGTCTATTGGTAGAGCCTGATTTAAACTGGCTTTTGAAGCAACGTAGAGAATAAAATCAAATATTATGCAAAACTGATTCGCTGATAACGAACAATTGGAATATGGGTAGTGATGCTCATGATTGCCTGCGAGAATTTGGGAAAACGAATGCTTGCGTATTTGTTTGAGATCCCAGTAGGCGGATTAGGAAAAATTGTCTACTGAGCCTTTAAAATAGCTTCGAACAAAAAACTGATGTTCCTCAAAGTGGAACAGATGACATAATGAATACATCCATTCGTCGGAATTTAATTTGTAATCCTTGCTTTCTACCACTGATGGGGGATTAATTCGACATGTAAATCCCATATCACACAATCTGGATTTTAAATTGCCGCTTATGATGTTACAGACCTCTTTTGAAACGTCCAGAATTTCCTGGGTGGATTGGATGTCAGAAATAGATTGATCCAGCATGCGAGCGGTTATGATTCTTCCAAATTCTTCAGTTAACCCAATTACAATTAAACCACTAATCAATTCACCATCTAAATCAACAAGGCCCATAAACTCAAATTTATGATGCTCGACACAGGTGTGATCATGAGGCGTTTCCAGATCCATGGATAACATTGTTGAAAACATATTCAATGTGGAGTCAGTTATAATTTTTTGTATGTTTATCGTATTAATATTATTCATAGCATAATCAACTGTGTTAATTAAACGTTATGATGAAGAAAGTCGCTCGGCATTTCTTCGTCTCAAGATAAATAACATCGACAACATACACTATGTACCAGATAAAAATGGCTTCTGATGTTACATGTGTTTTTCGAGCATTAAACAATCAATTATTTCTCTTTCTGGAACAAATTGAAAAAATAAAAGCAAGCTCTTTTAAAGATATTAGGTCAATAAGAAACTTATCACAAGTATTTTGGGTTTAAAGAGTGGATAATATCACTTATATTTTCGCTTATTTTTTTGGTTTTGGGTTTATTGAGTCGCTCTTTAATGTCGTTGAGGGGGGGCATTTATGAAACCCTTGGGGGTTGGGTTGTTAGTGAGCCTCTTGGGATTTTGTACTGTCATTTTGGCTAATTGTGTAAAAATTAATTAATTTTTTGTATTGCGGAATAATGAAATTCTTGCTATTAACATTTAATAACCCCAAATCACTTAAATAGCGTAAGGCCCTGATTACTGTTTCTTCAGCCAAACCGAGATAGATGCCAATCTGCTTGCGTGATAAGTTTATTTTGATTTCAATATCATCACACAGAAAAGCATGCTTTTTCTTGACTATGGTCAAGATAAAAAGAAGGACTCTTTTTATGGGATCTTTATGTACCAGAAGAAATTGTTTAAACGAATTACTTTCTTCAAGATTTTTTAAACGAATGGTTAAAAACTCAGTATAAAGAGGGGTAATATTAAATACATTTGTATTGAGATAACACAGGCTTGATGTTTCTATTGATTTTAACCGTATGGTGTAATGAACCTCAGTCTCCGAATAGTCCACAATCATGTCGCCTGGGTAATAGATATCTATTAAGGAAATACTACCCTTTGCGTCTGCGTATTCTTTGATTACTGCCCCTGTCCTGACGATTATAATTTGATTTTTCTCAATAAAATCAGTTGAAATGTACTCGTTTGCATGAGCAATTCGGGCGTGCAACTCAATAGATTCTTGCAGCATGTTTGCTAAGTCAGCTTTTGCCATAAGGCAATTTTTTAGCATATAACAACTGCCGCAGCTTGAAATTGAGGGTGTCTGATTTTTGTGCATTTTTGGAGTTTTATCTTATGAAATTATCAAAAGTGGATTAAATGTAATATGTCCTTCGGCTGCTGTAAATACGGTATTCGCTAAATTATTTATTACCGAAATGGTTTAATTCTAAACGAGCATTTTAATTGACTACAGCGCTTAAAAAATGGTTCATCTCATGGGATGAACAGGAGGGGGATGTATCCAGAAGACTCTATGAAACATTTAATAATCCAACGGTCTGATGATTACAAAAATTAAAAATTGATTGCAAGCAGTTTTTAATCATTCTTTTAGAAAATTGTCATTTAATTTTTGGCGATCAGCTACCTTTATTAATAGAGAAGTTAAGTTTAAAAAAAATAAAAAGTGTTTAAAATTCGAGCCACTTTGTTTTACCTGTTTTCCAGATTGATTAAAACACTGGGAATTAAGCGGAACTTCAAAAGTTATAACGATGTACAGGAATGCATTGTGAGACCAATGTGTATTAAAGGATAGGCGCGTATCTTTTTGCTATTGGATTACAAGTACTATGAAAGACCTAGGAGATCGTGCAATGACAACGTATAAGATAGTAACAATAGATGACAGTAGTGTGATTAGAAAGATTGTCAATAAAGCATTTCAACCATTTGATTGTTGTGTCAGTGAAGCTGAAAATGGTGCTGAGGGCTTGGTTGTTATCTATCGCGAAAAACCGGATTTAATCATTCTTGATTTGACCATGCCGGTCATGAATGGAATTGAGATGCTTGAAAAAATAAAAGCTGATCCCTCGGTTAAAGACATTCCAGTCATTATGCTTACTGCTGAATCAAGCAAGGACGTAGTGGTTCAAATTATCAAACTGGGCGTTAAAGATTACATTTCCAAACCTTTTCAAAGCGATCAGTTGATGGAACGGGTCAAAAAATATTTGGCTTTGGAAGAAAAGAAAGTGTCTCAGTTTTTCATTAAAGATAATGACATCGATATTCTGGTATTCCCAGACAAAATGAGTACTCATGCCGTTACAGAAATCAAGGAGCAGCTCAATACTTCGATCAAAGAGGGTGCCAAGAAGATTATAACGGATATGTCCAAGGATGATGTTCTGAATTCTTCTGCAATTCAGCTGATTGGTTTTATTCTCAATAGTTGTAAGAAAGCGCAAATCAAACCTATTGTCATCGCAAAGGCTTTAGTAGCAAAAGAATTAAAAGAATATGAAGAGACTGCATCAGCCATCACCTGCTTAACCCTTGATGAAGCGAAAAAAAGTTACGAAAGCTAACAGGGTTTCAGGTTAATTGAATAACCAGAGAGAGTTAACGGAATAATCTTAGGTGTAAAACAAGGATGGGCCAGGATCATGAATGAGGATGATGAAATAATAAAAGAGTTTTTGACTGAATGTAATGAACATCTGGATAATCTGGATAATGGATTTGTAGCAATAGAACAAGATTCCTCCGATCCTAAAATCCTGTCTGCTATCTTTCGATCCATACACACCATTAAAGGTGGCGCGGGGATGTTGGCTTTTAATAAACTTGAAAAATTAACCCACGCTGCGGAAAGTTTATTGTCGTTGTTACGAGACGGCAAAATCTCCCTGGAAACCGAAATCACTACTAATTTGTTGCATACAGTTGACGCCGTAAGAAGTATGCTTGCGTGTATTTCGGATACCGGACAGGATGGCGAGGAAGAATACCTTTCGCTAATTGAAACCCTGCATCAGCTGCAATCCGTTAATGAACACTCATCGCAAGCGAAAGATACCGCTTCCGAGACTGGTTCATGCGACACTGAGACAGAAAACGCTCAGGACCAGTCTGTTGTTTTATCTTCAGATCATGACATAAATTCTATGGAGCCTGATGAACCTGCAGCGACGCATCATTCCAAAGATGATGTATTGATTTCTAATGCAGAGCCAGCTCAACCTGTAGAATCAAAAGTGCCAAATTTAGCTGATTCAACAATAAGAATTAACGTCGAGCTGCTGGATCAACTAATGAATCTCGTCGGTGAGTTGGTACTTTCACGAAACCAGATTTTACAATTTATTTCAATGGATTCTGATACGAGTTTTATATCAGTGTCTCAGCGTCTTAATTTAATTACTTCAGAGTTACAAGAGGGAGTAATGAAAACACGAATGCAGCCCATTGGTAATGTCTGGGGAAAATTTCCCCGGGTTATTCGTGATTTGGCAACTTCCTGTCAAAAAAAAGTAACTCTGCAAATGTTTGGCAAAGAAACAGAATTAGATAAAACCTTGATTGAGGCAATTAAAGATCCTTTAACGCACATAGTACGTAATTCGGTCGATCACGGTATAGAAAAACCCGAAGTACGCAAAGCGCTAGGTAAACCAGAAGAGGGAACTCTGTCTTTAAAAGCCTACCATGAAGGTGGACATGTCAATATTGAGATAACTGACGATG
Organism: Legionella sp. km535; assembly: GCF_003990085.1. Taxonomy (NCBI): domain Bacteria; kingdom Pseudomonadati; phylum Pseudomonadota; class Gammaproteobacteria; order Legionellales; family Legionellaceae; genus Legionella; species Legionella sp. km535. Next base: position 67,315 of record NZ_RZGU01000008.1, read on the forward strand.
GTGGAGGAATTTCTTCAGAAAAAGTGAAGGAAAAGGCTTTAGCTAAAGGATTAATTACGAAAGAACAAGCATCACGAATGAGTGAGCGCGATGCGCTTTACCTTATTTTTCTTCCGGGGTTATCTACAGCTGAAAAAGTAACGAATGTTTCTGGGCGTGGCGTTGGTATGGATGTTGTGCGCACCAATATAGAGCGGATTAATGGCACTATAGACATTCAGAGCAAGGTGGGTGAGTCAACGACGATTAAGGTTAAAATTCCTCTGACTTTAGCCATAATACCGGCTCTTATCGTTACCTGTGATAGTAATCGCTATGCAATACCGCAGGTGAATCTCCTGGAATTGGTACGACTGGAATGCACTCAAATCAAACAGGACATCAAGTTCATTAAGGATACGCCTGTTTATAAACTCCGAGGTAAATTGCTTCCACTGGTTTATCTTGCCAAAGAGCTGGAATTACCTCATATGTCACAACTTAAAGAGATCCATGACAGCATTAATATAGTGGTTCTGCAAGCGGGTGAAACGCATTTTGGTTTAATTGTAGACAATATAAATGACACGCAGGAAATTGTTGTAAAACCCTTGAGTAAACTCTTGAAGAATGTCACCGCTTTTGCAGGTGCAACCATAATGGGGGATGGTAAAATATCCTTGATTCTGGATGTGATGGGATTAGCCCGTAAAGCAGGATTACTTCCCAATAACATGCAATCCAAGAAAATCCCTCACCAGAGACAGGAAGCCGCAGAATCAGGTCAAAAACAAACTTTATTATTATTGCGATCCGGCAGTCAATCACTCATGGCTGTTCCATTAAGTAAAGTGGATCGTATAGAGGAATTTTATGAAAGCAGTATAGAAACTGCCGGAAAGCAAGAGGTGGTTCAGTACCGTAATTCGATAATGCCTCTGGTTCGACTGGATCAGTTTATTGATGGGCACTCTAATGCATCAGAGAAAAGAGAAAAAGTTCAGGTAATCGTGTATTCGCGTTCTCAAAGAAATTTTGGCCTTATTGTGGATCATGTCTACGACATCGTTGAGGGAACGTTCGTCCTGGATAAGCAAATAACCAGGAAGGGAGTATCTGGTACAGCAGTAGTTGAAAATAAAGTGACTGAGATATTGGACGTTGAAAACATCATTTGCTCAGTATTACCAACGTATTTCGATTCGGCAAGCGCCTAGGAACCTATCATGAGTGATGAGCGTAAATTATGTACTTTTTATGTAGATAAATATTTCTTCGGTATAGACGTTAGTCGAATTCAAGAGGTGATTCGTTATCAGGAAATGACCATCGTTCCCTTAGCTGATGAGCGTATCAGTGGTTTGATTAATTTACGAGGGCAGATAGTCACAGCCATTAACATGAGAACTCGACTGGAATTCCCCCCTCTTTCTGAACAGGTAAAGCCAACGAATGTGATTGTTCGAGTTGAGGATGGGGCAGTGAGCTTTCTGGTTGATGATATAGGCGATGTGATTGATATTTCTTTAGATCATTTTGAGCCACTCCCTGAAAACTTAAAAGGGGAAATAAGGGCGGTACTCAAGGAAGTATGCAAACTGGATGATGAATTACTGTTAATTTTAGATATAGATAAAGTAACCAGTTTAGGTCAGGTTGAGCAAAACGTTATTTAATCATAAGGGAAACATCATGAATAATATGGACGATTTAAACGATAAAAATCAAGCAGTACCCGCTATGACCAAAGGAAATGGTAAAGCAGGAAAAGCTGTAGGTGTTTTAAGTGAGGAAGAGATCCGTAAACGAGAACATGATGCGCTATTAAAAATTATCAATATGACCAGCATTGTTTCAACTGCCGACAAACGTGGTGACATTCTATCGGTTAATGACAAATTATGTGAGGTGTCTCAGTATGATAGAGACGAGTGCATTGGTAATCCTCACAATATGTTTCGGCATGAAGACACTCCTAAAAGCCTGTTTAAAGAGCTTTGGAATACTATAGGTACAGGGAAGGTTTTCAGAGGAAAAATAAAAAACAGGAAAAAAGACGGCTCACCCTACTACGTCGATGCAACCATTTGCCCTGTTTTGGGAGAGGATGGCAAACCTATTAAATATTTGGGCGTCCGTTATGAAATAACAGATCAGGAAATTGAACGTCAGAACATGAAAGGTATTATAGAGGCTATTAATCAAGCCTCTGCTTTTATTGAGTTTGATACCAGTGGCAATATCTTGAATGCCAACACAAATTTCTTAAATACCATGGGGTATAAGCTCAGTGAAATACAAGGGAAGCATCACAGCATTTTTGTGGATCCTGCTTTTGCTAAAACGGCTGAATATGAAAATTTTTGGAAAGAATTGGCTAATGGCACCACATTCAACAATGAATACAAGCGATTTGGCAAAAATGGTGCTGAAATTTGGATTAATGCTGTCTTTGCACCAGTTAAAGATGAAATGGGGAAGGTGTTTAAAGTAGTAAAAATAGCAACAGATATTACCAAACAGAAACAGGATCAGGACATCATTATTAAAAAAGTCGATGTCATCCTTGACATAGTAAAAGCCGCAAGCGAAGGGGATTTGACTAAAGAAATTACAATTGATGGCGACAAGCCTATAGATCTTGTTGCTACATCCTTAAAAACATTTTTTCAACAATTACGACAAACCGTTCAGTCTATAGCGAACAGTTCACGAGCATTAACTTCATCCGCAGATGAAATGACTTCAAACGGACAGCAAATGGCAGGAAACGCAGAGGAAACTTCAGCTCAATCCAATTTAGTATCTGCTGCTGCTGAGGAAGTAAGCCAGAATATTCAAACCGTTGCAGCCGCTGCAGAAGAGTTAAATGCCAGCATTAATGAAATTGCAAAAAATGCGATTGATGCCGCTCAGGTAGCCAATCAAGCGGTTGTCGTTACTGAGGATGCCAATCGAACTATGGTTAAACTGGGTGAAAGCAGTACTGAAATTGGCAACGTGGTTAAAGTCATTACTTCAATTGCGCAACAGACCAATTTATTGGCTTTAAACGCCACCATTGAAGCTGCTCGAGCAGGCGAGGCGGGTAAAGGGTTTGCCGTTGTAGCTAATGAAGTCAAGGAGCTGGCAAAAGAAACAGCAAAAGCAACAGAAGACATTAGCCGTAAAATAGAAACCATTCAAGCCGACACGCAGGAATCTTTAAATGCGATTACCAAAATAAGCAACATCATCAAACAGATCAACGAGACCCAAAATACAATAGCGACGGCGGTTGAGGAACAAGCGGCCACTACCAGTGAAATTGGGCGTAACGTTTCTGAGGCAGCCAAGGGAGGCTCGGAAATTTCTGAAAATATTATGAGTGTCGCGCAAGCAGCTCAGGATACTGCAAAAGGTGCTATGAGCAGCCAGGAGGCAGCCAAAGAATTGGCAAATATGGCAGCAGAACTACAAAAGATTGTGTCTCAATTTACTTGCTAGTTTGGCATCAATCAGGGCAGAGGAGAGGGATATGAGGGTCTTATTAGTTGATGACTCCAAAACGGCAAGAACTTTGTTAAGTCGTATTTTTAAGGAGTTAGGCAATTGGGAAATTCTTGAGGCGAGTAATGGTGAAGAAGCCTTATCTCGCTTGAATGAAGTAGGTTCACTGGATCTGGCATGTATTGATTGGAACATGCCAGTAATGAACGGCCTGGAATTTCTTAAAATAGCCAAAAAGCAGCCTAACTTTGCGGAAACATGGATGATGATGGTTACCACAGAAACGGAAATGGAACATATCACTCGAGCTATGGTTTCAGGTGCCAATGAATATGTCATGAAACCCTTTACCAAGGAAGTGATTATCGGAAAGCTCCAGATGATGGGGCTTGCGCCACCCTTGGAAGAATTGTGAATTAAGATTAATGAAGCAGGAGATTATTGTGAAAAATATCCGTGTACTGCTTGTAGATGATTCTGCATTAATGAGGCGAGTAATTTCGGATGTTTTATCTCAAGATCCTGAAATTGAAGTTTTAGCTACTGCTGCTAATGGTGCCCTGGCACTGGCTAAACTGGAACAAGTAATTCCTGATATCATTATTCTTGATATAGAAATGCCAGAGATGAATGGATTAGAGACGTTATTGGAAATTCGAAAAAAACATCCAAAACTTCCGGTCATTATGTTCAGTTCTTTAACCTCTCTGGGAGCTGAGGCAACTTTGAATGCTCTTTACTATGGGGCTAACGATTATGTCACCAAACCGGGCAATGGCACGGCTTATGCGGAAATAATAAAAACCATAGGCGACGAGCTAGTTTATAAGATTAAAGGATTAATTGCCAAAGCAAGAACCTCTTCATTCAACGATTCTTCAGCGCACGCCACTTCATCCCGAGTTGTTCCGGGTACAGACAGAGTAGATATTGTTGCCATAGGAACTTCGACAGGTGGACCTAACGCCTTGAAAGCAATTTTGCCTAAAATACCAGCGGACTTCCCGGTTCCTGTGCTTATTGTTCAGCATATGCCTCCTATTTTCACAGGCATTCTTGCAGAAGGGCTACATAAAAGCTGTCAGATTGCAGTGAAAGAGGCTCAACAGGATGATCCTGTGCTTCCCGGTCAAGCGTTGATCGCACCTGGTAATTTTCATATGACCTTGGCATTTCAGGAAGGACGTTACATCGTGAAACTGAATCAGGATCCGGTGGTTAATTTTTGCAGACCGTCAGTAGATACCTTGTTTCATTCAGTAGTTCATCACTTTGGAGCCCATACTCTTGGGGTGGTGATGACGGGAATGGGACAGGATGGTCTGAGTGGTTGTCGTTCGATAAAGGACAAACGTGGCCAAGTCCTTATACAAGATGAACCATCAAGTATCGTATGGGGGATGCCTGGCAGTGTTTCAAAAGCAGGATTGGCCGATCTAACTCTACCTTTGGATGATATCGGTCTTGCTATCATACAGCGGGTAAATAAAAAAAGAATTTAATCATGAATAATAACGATTTTGAGTTTATCAGAAAATTTATTAATGACCAGGCTGCCATCGTCCTTGATCCAGGTAAAGAATATCTGGTCGAATCTCGTTTGGCCCCTGTCGCGAAGGAGTCAGGATTTTCATCCTTGGATGAGCTGATTAATGAAATCAAATCGAGACCTACAGACGAGTTGAAAATGAAGGTAGTCGATTCAATCACTATTAATGAAACGTTATTTTTCCGTGATATTCATCCTTTTGAAGTTCTAAAGAAAACGATATTACCGGAATTATTATCCAAAAAAGTAAATAAAACACTGAACATTTGGTGTGCCGCTGCTTCCAGCGGACAAGAGCCTTATACCATTGCCATGATTTTGAAGGATTTAAAAGATAGCCTTGGAAACTGGAAGATTAATTTTTTAGCGAGCGATATATCCGGCAAAATGATTACCAGGGCGAGGTCAGGAATTTATAACCAACTTGAAGTCAATAGAGGTCTTCCCGCGCAGTACCTGGTTAAATATTTTGAAAAAAATGGCAGCCACTGGCAGATAAAAGAAGAAATACGAACTATGGTTAATTTTCAAAAAATTAATTTAAAAAATCCATGGTCAATATCGCAAATGGATCTGATTTTCATGCGAAATGTGCTCATTTATTTTAGTGTTGAAACCAAAAAGGAAATATTTAAACGGGTGGGTGCTACCTTGCATCCCGATGGATATTTCTTTTTGGGAGGTTCCGAAACCACTTTAGGAATCAGCAATGATTTTGAACGGATTGGAATAGATAAAGTGCCTTGTTACAAATTAAAAAAATAATCGAATGATCATCTTTGTGTTTTTGCTGAGGGTATTTTTTATTAAAACAGGGACTAGAAGTACAGAGTGATGTGTCCTGATAAGAATGATACATCTTGCATCTTGAAAAAAAACAGTCAGTTTGGTTTTTTGGTGGTGAACAAAATTATTGCATTAAGCTGAAACACTTAAAGGAAGAATTAAAAATGAACCAGAGCAGCCCTTCGATACCATGGATTGACGTTATTGCTGAATCAGCGTCTGATTATGCCAGACAGACTCTTTTTGAAGACTTGTTTCATGATTCGATGAACAAAAACAGGATCACGGAAAGAAGCCTCACTCTATTATCCGGTTCGTATTTGTTGCTCACAGCAAACAAGAGTGATATTGAATTGGGCTTTTTATCTGATGAGTCTGTGCTGATGGATTTGGCTCGAACCATACTCTCTGTTTCTCCTGAAGTCATCATTCCACGATTGGATATGATGGATGCTGTAAATGAGGTAATCAATATTATCTCCGGCGGGGTGAAAAGTCGGGTAAACGATCAGATAACAGGTGGCATTGTATTGGGAATTCCATACTTTCTGGAGGGGGATGCAGTGCAGAAAAAAATTCAACAAGGAGTTATTGAGACTATAGATTTTGCCGGTATGCCGGTAATACTTTACGTCAAAGAGCAGACACAAGACAACTTGTAATAATTCATTAGGGTCTGTTGATCATTGCCCCCGTTAGCCTGACGGCTATGGGCCAAGGCCTAACCTCATAAATTGAAGATGGTTCAGACATAAAACGCTGAAAGCGGGGGGAAATAGCTGAAATGTCTACTGACGCAGGATCTTTTAAATCAAAACGGAGCATAAAATTCCGTTCTATACAGAACCCATTCGCTTATAAAGAACAAACGGAATGCGAGTCATAATTGCCATGATTGCTCGCCAGAATTTGGGAAAATAAATCATCCTCTTATTTTTATGTAGTGCTTTCCAGCATGCTTTGGCGCATTCTTTTGGAGGTGCTGCATAGAAAATCCCTGGCAAACCGAAGGTTTGTCTCGTATCAATAAAGCCAAGTCGTGCGATAGTAATATGCTGGTTTTGTTGTGCGGATTGTTGCAATCCTTCAAGGTATACTTCTATAGCCGCTTTGCTGCCACCGTATAAACTGTTTTTTGCACGACCTCTGCAGGCTGCCACTGAACTTAAAAAGAGCAGATGATGCCGGGATTGACTTCTTTCCAAATAGGCCTGGATGAGCAGGGTTGTTGCCAGAATATTGACCTGTACCAGTTGAGTAATGGATTCAACTGTGAGGTGATTGTTACCCGCAAAATCACTCTGTGCAATAAATAAATCCAATTCCTGAGCATCCGGTTTTAAAACAGTCAACAGGTTACTGGTCGATTGCATCATATCCATTATTTCAACAGTACAAGGGACGTGATATCTAAGCTCTATATCTTTAGCGATGAGGTTCAGTTGCTCCTGATCTCGCCCAACCAAGCGTAGAGCATTCCCATCTTTTGCAGCGCAATGAGCAAATTCCTCTGCGATAATTGATGTTGCTCCGATAATAACCCAGGTTCGTTCACTCATTCTGTTATCCTTAGTCTTTTGGCAAGATCCGAACGCATTGGAGACTGATAGTGTTTGATAATCTCTGATAATTCAGCATGATGTTCATATTGAATACGGAACTGTTCTGGAGTAAGTAATAAATCCTTGGCTAGATAGATACGGCCATTAAGTTCTGTAATGAGTTGATTCATTGCCATAATGGCCTTTTGAGCATATTGATTGTTAATAAAATCAATGGCGAGTGTAAAGCCGGGGGTACAAAACGATAGTAAACCTTCTCCTGATTGCATGAATAATTTCAACACAGCTAAAGTAGGGCTCGCTTTATGGGTTCTAATGATTTGAATTAACTGCTCTATAGTATGGTGTGCGTTTTCCTGATTGAATACTGCTTGAAACTGGATGAGGCCTTTGGGGCCATAAAGTCTGTTCCAGTGTTTTATTTTATCCAGTGGATTATTAAACTCAAGCAGGGGCAGTTGTTCTACTGGTTTTTTACTTTTGAAATAGAAAGTATTAAATAATTTGATATTCCATTCTTTGATTAAACCAAAAGGGAATTTACTGACGCTGTGAATTTTTTCCTGTTTAAAAGGAATTGAGTCGCAATGATTTGCAAGCGATAGGATCGCGCGTGGCTCTTGGTGTAACAGATCAAGCCATGCTACCTGGTATTGATAATTTAGCCCCTTGGCGGACATCTCTTCAGTGAGTGATTTTATGGAATAGAGTTGTTTATGTTCAACTTGCACGCAACGGGAGGCTTTTTTTAATTTGATCCCAATCCGAGTGATAATGCCAGTTAAACCAGCGCCACCGAGGGTCGCAAAAAATAAATCGGGATGCTGATCACGGCTGCAGTGATATTTTTTATTTTTTATAATCAAATCAAACCAGAGTATGTGTTGTCCGAAGCTGCCTTCATCAGGATTATTTTTGCCATGGACATCATGAGCAATTCCTCCCGCAAGAGTGCTATGGACTGTTCCAGGAAGTACCGAGGGAATGTACTCAGGATGCAGGAAAAATAAATCCTGAATACTGACTCCACTTTGGCAAATGGCAGTTTCGGTATCAGGGTCAAAGCTTATCAGATGATTCATTCTGGAGTTATCAATGATCAGCCCATTTTCATTGAGGCAACTGTCGCTATAGCTTAATCCAGCGCCTCTTGCCAGCATGGGAAGTGCGCGATCTGGTGAATAACATTCCGTAAGTTGTCTCTCATTATCTGGTCTTAAACAGAACGATTCGCTGTATTTTGCCCGACTAAAATTAGTCAGTATCATTTTTTTGCTGCGCATTGATACTTCATCAGATAATCACGAGATACTTGAGTTTCTCATGATTTATTTATTTAGGAAACCCAATCAATGGAGAATTATTTGGCTATAATTTATTTAGAAGCCTACAGTTAAGGATGAACTATGAATGATTTTAGTTCCTGGTTGATTGCCATATTTCTTGCCCTATACTCAACTATTGCCCTTGCAGCAGATATTCCATCCGAAGTGGAAGGCACGCAGGATTTGGATCAATTAAGTTGTGTTGATGAGGCTACTCAAAATTGCATTAATGATGCCTGCCTTAATTCTGATGATATCAATTGTGAAGATAATTGTGCTCAGTTGGCACAACAAAAATGTCAGGATGCGATTGATCAATAATTACCTTGTTATGATTGAATCAATCTCCAGGACAATCGAACAGTCACTACAATTCTTTTTCCCTCAAAATAGCTGTTTTGGTGCAATTCTTTATTTTGAACATGATCATTAAATTTTTATTTAATTAACTACTATTTTTTATGTTCTTTGGTAGTATTGGATGCGATTCAATCGCACCATTATCGAGTGACTTATTCGATAAAACGGAACAATAAGAGGTGGTATTTATGTCAACAGACAAACCTGCTTTTAATAAATTAGCTTCAGATAAGAAAAAAGTTGTTTCCTCTGAATTAACCGAGCCCAGGAAAAGAAAACCATTAGACCTTGATGAGGAAGCTTCTGTTAATGACAAAAAGGACAACGAAGATCCAATGTTGGCTCTTATGGGTAATTTACAACAAAGCGTTGAGCGTGTTACTAATTCTTTGGAAGACGTGAGTGGTATCAGTGCAGTAAAAATGATGGGCGAAAGTCTGGCTGATCGCGCTGTTTCTGCTTTGGGTTCTTTGATTTTTGATAAGGAACATGAGGTCACTCCAGCATCTGAATCTCCTGAAAAAAATGTCCAAAAATCAACTCCGTTTCATTTATCCCCCATGAGTGATTCCCTTACTGAAGACTCCTTTTTAACGGGTATGGATAAACAGCCTCTGGTTCAATCACCATGTTCTGACCATAGTGCTTCTCTTGAACTGGAATCTTCACCTGAATTCACGATGTCATAAAGAGTTCAGTGCATTGAATATTGTCGTCAATTCATTGACAGAGTTGATTTTATTATGCCAAATTAGGGTTTGTTGACAATCGCTTCCTAATCCTTCGTTCCGTGCTTTATGCGTGTAATCTGGTAATGGTCACATTAAAAATAGGTTGATTTTAGTGAAAGCCATATAGATCCCGCGCATAAAGCGCGGGAAGTAGGGGTAAACAGATGAAATGCCAACAGAATTTATTGAGAAGTATATAGATTGTAATGTAAAATATTGATTTTAAAATATAATTTATGATGGCATGTACTTTGCATAAGTAAAGCAAATCGTATTTTAGCTAAAAGTACCGATACTACTGTCGAATTCGAATGGATTAATTATGGCTGAAAAAGATGTTTTATCACAGGATGAGATAGATGCTTTGCTTGAATCAGTTGGCGATAGCACTGAAGAACCCTCCGAACAAACTGAAGCACAACCTTCTGAGGGAAAGCCATCCCGCAAACAAAAATCTGCTCAAAAGGAAGAACAATCAACTCAATCAGATGAGTATAGTGAGTCACTTTTTGAGCACGAGGCAAAAATAATCAATTTTACCGCCCAGGAACGTATTGTTAAGGGGCAATTGCCTGTTCTGGATAAAATTTATGACAGAGCTGTACGCTTGTTTGCCACCGATATCTATCAATTGACAGCAAACGATTTTGAAATAAAACAGGAACCGCTGCAAGTTGTTAAACACAGAGATTTCATGGCTGGCTTACCCAATCCCAGTCTGATGAGTATTTATAAATTCAAGCCCTTGCGTGGTAAAGGAGTTATTTTATTTGACAGCATCTTTGTTTACGATTTGGTTGATTACTATTTTGGTGGAAGTTCTCAGTTTTATGCGCAAAAAGATAAAACCGATTACACCGCAACTGAATTGCGGGTTATGGAAGTGGCTACCAAAAAATTGGTTACCAATCTGGTTCATGCATGGGAGCCTATTATTCAGTTAGACATAACCAAGTTTAATGATGAAACCAACCCTCAGTTGGTCAATATAGCAGAACCAAACGAAATGCTCCTTGTGACTCGGTTTACTATAAACTTCGGGAAAGAAGTCGGGTCTTTTTATTTTATTTTACCCTATTCAATGGTTGAACCCATTAAACAGCAGTTGGAGTTAGGTGCCTCTCGACATGATGATGAAATCGATCATGATTGGATTAAATTACTCAGAGAAGAATTAATGGATGTTGAGCTGACTGTCACTGCTGCAATGGCTAAGACTGAAAGTACCTTGGGCGCTGTGATGGGCTGGCAAGCCGGTGATTTTATTCCGTTGTTGTTGAATGAAGTAGTGACCCTGGACGTTGAGGATACGCCATGTTTTACATCAACATTGGGTAACGCGAATGATAAGCGAGCTTTAAAAATTATTAAAAAAATCAGTTATTAAGGGGATATAAATGACGGATGCAAACGTAACCTCACAAAATGAAGCAACTCAAGACTCCACCCAGTTTCAGGACGCGGATAATGATAAGATGGAGTTAATACTGGATATTCCAGTATCCGTGACTGTGGAGGTAGGACGTACCAAAATGACTATACGTAATTTGCTTCAATTAAATCAGGGGGGGATTGTTGCCCTGGATCGATTGGCAGGTGATCCTCTGGATGTATTAGTTAATGGAACTTTAGTCGCTCATGGTGAGGTGGTTGTTGTTAATGAAAAATTTGGGGTTAGATTGACCGACATCGTCAGCAAGGCAGAACGGATTAAACGTCTCAAATGATAAAAAAAACATACTCTCTTACAATTCTGATACTCTGTCTGAGCGGCCAAGTGGCTTATGCTGTTCCGACAGAAACGTCAAATATGATTACTCAAAGTGAGCTGACACGAGTGATTTCAGGATTACTGCTTGTAGTGTTAGTGATTCTCCTGCTGTCCTGGATTGTAAAACGTTTGCAAGGCGCGCACTTCTCTTCATCAAAAGGTTTTCAAACACTGGCCAGTTTAACTCTTGGTCCCAAAGAACGAGTCCTGTTACTTAAAGTCGGAGTGCGGTATTTATTAATGGGAGTAGGTTCCAGCTCTGTTACTCTTTTATATGATTTTGGTGAACAGTTGCCTTCCGGATTTGATCCCGACAATAAATCAACATTTGCCGATCTTCTTAAATCAGCCGTCGGAAAATCAAAATGAAAAAACAATTTTCTCTCTTTATTACTTTGTTTTTTTGTCTGGTGCCGATGTGTGTTTATGCGGATCCTCTTTCTTTGCCTGCAGTAACGGTAAATTCAGGGGCGAATGGTGCACAATCCTACAGTGTGAATCTGCAAATTCTTATCTTTATGACGGCATTAAGCGTCTTGCCTGGACTCTTGATGGCAATGACTGCTTTTACACGAATCATTATTGTCCTGTCTATTTTGAGACAAGCTATAGGTATGGCGCAAACTCCAACCAATCAAATATTGATTGGAATCGCTTTATTTATGACCTATTTCGTTATGTCGCCAGTATTTAATACAATTAATGAACAAGCAATACAACCTTATATGGCAGAAAAAATTCAATTTCCCGAGGCCTTGGCTCACGCCCAAAAACCTCTTCGAGCATTCATGCTCAATCAAACAAGAAAAAACGATCTGTCATTATTTGAAAAATTTGCAAATACCAATCCGGCAAATCTGGATGAAATCCCGATGAGCGTTGTTATTCCAGCATTTATTACCAGTGAACTGAAAACCGCGTTTCAAATTGGTTTTATCTTGTTTTTACCCTTTTTGATTATTGACTTGGTTGTGTCGAGTTTATTAATGGCAATGGGTATGATGATGCTGTCTCCCTTAATCATTTCATTACCGTTTAAGATCATGCTGTTTGTGATGGTGGATGGTTGGACTTTGGTATTGGGTTCTCTGGCCTCAAGTTTTGCCATGACATAGGAGAGGGTATGACACCAGAATCAGTTGTTACTCTTATGAGTGAAAGCATTTATGTTATTTTGTTATTGTTAACTGTACTGATAGTGCCTGGTCTGGTTGTGGGGCTGGTTGTAGCCATGTTCCAGGCAGCAACCCAAATTAATGAAACCAGTTTGAGTTTCATTCCTAAATTATTTGTTACGTTCCTTGTTCTGGTGTTTGCAGGACCCTGGTTATTAAAAACTTTAGTAAATTATACGGATACTTTGTTTACCAATATTCCATTTTTAATTGGATAGGACTGTTCGTTGTTCGCATCAGGGGTATTCGTGATACACAGACGATTACATTATAGGGATTAAGGGATTAGAGATGAGTCTGGACTATCAATCAATGATTCGCGAGTTTAGCCAGGTCATTTGGCCGATGGGGCGTATTGGTGGATTGATGCTTATCGTTCCCGTGTTTTCTTCAGCATTATTGCCTCCGAGAATAAAGTTAGTGCTACTGGGTACCCTATGTTGGACTTGTGCTTCTTTTGTTCCAGAACAGCTCTCCTTTATTAATTTTAACGGCCTCTATTTGGTGTACATCATCCAGGAATTATTCTTTGGTCTGCTCATGGGATTTGTCCTTCAACTCGTTTTCCAGGTGTTTGTGCTTGGCGGGCAAATTATTTCAATGCAGGCAGGATTAGGATTTGCAATCATGGTCGATCCTGCGAGTAAAGCAAGCGTCCCCTTAATTAGTCAGTTTTATATGATGATGGTGACCCTGATATTTTTAGCGCTCAATGGGCATTTGGCATTACTTGATACACTAATAGAAAGTTTTAGAATGATGCCAATAGGGCATATTTCCCAGGACAAAGCGTTAGTCTGGAATGTTATTTTATTTTCTGGCTGGATGTTTAAAGAAGCATTGCTTATTTCGATACCCGCTATTTTATCATTATTGGTAGTCAGTTTGTCATTTGGGATCATGACGCGAGTAGCCCCACAGCTCAATATTTTTTCGTTAGGATTTCCCATTACATTGATAATGGGGTTTGTGGTGATTCAAATTGGTTTATCTGCTGTTGGAAACCAGATGATTGAGAGTATTAATCACGGAATGCGCTTTATAACAGGGATGCTACACTGATGGCTGAAGAAGAACAGGCACAGGAAAAAACAGAAGAGCCCTCGGCCAAACGGCTCAAAGAATCGAGGGAGAAAGGGCAAGTAGCCCGATCGAAGGACTTTAATGCCACAGTAATACTCTTGTTTACTGGTGTCGGTTTTCTTGTTTTTGGAAAACAATTGTCGAATCAACTCATGGAGATGATGCGCCGCGCCTTTGAGTTTGATGTTCAAATCCTGTTTACTCCGGCAATTGCATTGGAACGGCTCTATTTATTGGGAAAGTCCGGACTTTGGTCATTAGTTCCCATTTTAATTGTTATATTTCTTTTGTCTTTAGGGGCTCCCTTGCTTATGGGGGGATGGGTTTTTAGTGTCCAGGCCTTGCAGCCTAAATTTTCCCGATTGAATGGATTAAAAGGCCTTAAGCGAATGGTTTCTCTTAAAGGTTTTGTAGAGATGCTTAAGTCTTTTTTCAAGTTCATTTTAGTGGCGTCCGTAGCCATATTGGTATTAAAAAACCAGATTCCTGCATTATTAGCCTTAGGTAATGCATCCATTGAAACGGCGATTGGAACTGGTGCATACATTATAATCAAGTCGTTTGTGATGATCTCGGCAAGTTTAATTTTAATTGCTGCTTTAGATGTGCCTTTTCAGTTGTATGAGCACAGTAAAGCCATGAAAATGACCAAGCAAGAATTACGGGATGAATATAAGGAAACCGAGGGTAAGCCCGAAGTCAAGAGCGCAATCCGAAGGGCGCAACAGGAAATTGCCCGACGCAGGATGATGAGCGAGGTTCCAAAGGCGGATGTGATTTTAACGAACCCGACACATTATGCTGTAGCAATATCCTATAAAAAAAAGGGAAACAAAGCGCCTGTTGTTGTTGCTAAAGGAAAGGACTTGATTGCTTTTCAGATCAGCAGCGTGGCAAAGACTCATCGGGTTCCTATAATTGCAGTTCCATCTTTGGCGAGAGCTATTTACTTTTCCACCAAATTAAATGCAGAAATACCACGCGGATTATATGTTGCTGTAGCACAGGTTTTAGCTTATGTGTTTCAGTTAAAAGACAGGCAGCATTATGATTATAAACCAGAAATCTTGCAAAACGTTCCAATCCCACCTGAGTTGGTGCGTGAAGCAGAGGAGGATATGTAATGAATAAAGCCCTTAATTACCTGCATTATTGGATGCGGCAAGGTCTGGGTACACCCTTAATGCTCATCATCATGCTCAGCATGATGATGTTACCCTTGCCTCCATTTATTTTGGATGTATTTTTTACATTTAATATCGCATTGTCGCTCGTTGTTCTGTTAGCGGTGATCTACAGCGAACGTCCCCTCGATTTTGCGGTTTTTCCTACGGTAATCCTGCTCGCAACTCTATTGCGTTTGGCGCTCAATGTGGCTTCAACACGGGTAGTATTGCTGCATGGGCATAACGGAACTGATGCTGCAGGTCAGGTGATTGAATCGTTTGGAGAGGTGGTTATAGGAGGAAATTATACGGTTGGTCTGGTCGTTTTTATTATATTGGTGGTCATTAATTTTGTCGTTGTCACCAAAGGAGCGGGAAGAGTGTCCGAAGTCAGCGCACGATTTACTTTGGATTCCTTGCCCGGAAAACAGATGGCAATTGATGCGGATCTTAATGCGGGATTAATCAATCAGGAACAAGCCATCAAAAGGAGAACCGATGTTGCACAGGAAGCCGATTTTTATGGCTCCATGGATGGTGCCAGCAAGTTCGTGCGTGGCGATGCGGTAGCAGGGATACTCATTCTGGTCATCAATATTGTAGGTGGTTTAATCATTGGTATCGTTCAGCATGGTATGAGTTTAACTGATGCCTTACATAATTACATTTTATTGACTATTGGTGATGGTTTGGTTGCGCAGGTCCCTTCTCTGGTATTATCTACTGCTGCGGCTATCATTGTGACACGAGTATCAAGTGCTCAAAATATGGGGCAAGCCGTCCTTACTCAAATTTTTTCTAATCCACGATCGCTTATCATTGCAGCCTCAGTTATTGGTTTGATAGGAATTATTCCTGGAATGCCTCATCTTGCCTTTCTTATTTTAGCTGCTGGATTAGGGGGTATTGCCTATTTGCTTTTAAATAAGGCTAAAGAGCAAAATAAAGTACAGGAGGAAAGTCAGGCTGATCTGAGTCAGGTTAAAGATGGTAATGCGAATGAGTTATCATGGGATGATGTAAATCCTGTGGATGTGATCAGTCTTGAAGTGGGGTATCGATTAATTCCTCTTGTCGATAGTGCGCAAGGAGGTCTATTGCTTTCTCGAATAAAAGGGGTCCGAAAGAAAATTTCACAAGAATTGGGTTTCTTAATTCCTTCTGTTCATATTCGCGATAATCTTGATTTGAAACCGAATCATTACCGCATTAGTCTGGCCGGTGTGGTGATGGGCGAGGCCACCATTCACCCCGATCGGTGGATGGCCATCAACCCTGGTCAGGTTTTTGGTCAACTTGAAGGAATACAGGGACGGGATCCTGCCTTTGGTATGGAAGCAGTATGGATAAATGAAAGTCAAAAAGAACATGCTCATACCCTGGGTTATACCGTGGTTGATGCTTCTACTGTAGTAGCGACACATTTGAGTCATATACTGGATCAAAACAGTCAACAATTGCTGGGATATGAAGAAACCCAACAGTTGCTGGATAAATTGGCAGTCAGCTCACCTAAACTGGTTAAAGAGTTAGTACCCGACGGCCTTTCTTTAGGAATGGTCAGCAAAGTGCTACAAGGGCTGCTATTGGAGCATATACCTTTAACTGACATTCGAACTATAGTCGAAACTTTGGCGGAAAATGCGCCAAAATCAAAAGATGCTGAATTTTTAATCAGTCAGGTGCGAATCGCATTGTCCCGATTAATTACCCAGAAAATCAGTGGGTTAAATGAAGAGTTGCCAATTATTACCTTAAAACCAGAGTTGGAACAATTATTGCAGAATACAATACAAAACAGTGGAACTGCCGGAGTTAGTTTTGAGCCTGGTATGGCTGACAGAATACAACAATCTTTGTCTCAATTTGCCTTACAGCAGCAAGCGAAACAAGAAAGTTCAGTATTAGTGGTGCAACCAGGGATAAGGAGCGTGTTGGCACGATTTGTGCGTAACATATCCAACGATTTCCATGTTTTATCCTATCAGGAAATTCCTGATAACAAACAAATAAGAATTATAGGAACAGTAGGTTAGACGTAGATATTAAAAGTAGGTTTCAGAAGCAGGAGGCTTTATGAAATTAAAACGCTTTGTCGCAGCGGATACACGAAGTGCAATGCAACAAATCAAGGCAACATTTGGTCCTGATGCGGTTATTTTGTCGAGTCATCATGTCGAAGGTGGCGTAGAGGTTGTTGCCGCCATGGATTACGATGAATCGATATTAACCCCTACCGCTGCAGTTGCCACCGCTGAACCTCCGAGTCAAATTGATCGATATGCAGTTCATACGCCACTTGATGATATGAAACAGGAAATTCAGACGTTGAGGGGCATGCTGGAAGCCCAATTGAGAGGCAATGTTGGAGGAGGGGAACCTCTTCATACCGTATTGCTCCAGAAGCTGTTGTATCTGGGAGTCAGTCATACAACTGCTGCTCAGTGGGCCAGATCGGTACGGTCTGACCTTAATGAACAACGTGCCTGGCAATCTCTACTGGCTTACATCACGGAGCAAATACCGATACGTGATAACAACAGAATTGAAGAGGGCGGTGTTTATGCATTTGTTGGACCAACAGGCGTCGGTAAAACAACTACCCTTGCCAAAATTGCGGCACGGTTCAGTTTGCGGTTTGGCGCGGATAAACTGGGCCTTGTTACCATGGATACTTATCGTATTGCTGCTCAGGAGCAATTGGTACTTTATGGAAAAATTCTTGGTGTTAAAGTATGCGTTGCCCAGGATGAAGTATCATTAGCCAGGGTACTGCGTCAATTAAGCGATAAAAAATTGATTTTGATTGATACTGCTGGAATGAATCCTGCAGATGAGCGTGTTGCGAGACAGATGCATGTCTTAAGTACCTATCTTCAATCCATCTCTAAAGTTTTGGTCCTGCCTGCCACCAGTCATTATCAGGTACTCATTGATGCCATAAAACGTTATCAAGCGAATAAAGTCGATCAGTGCATTTTAACAAAGTTAGATGAATCTCTTGCAGTTGGCGGTGCCTTAAGTGCCGTTATCGAGTCCAGGCTAGGCGTTAGCTATTTAACCCATGGTCAGCGCGTTCCGGAAGACATCAAAATGGCTACACGTCATCAACTTGTTGAGTTATTTGCTCAACAGGAAATTCAGTTGTTCCAGAGCGATACTAATAGTAGAGAGGAGCAGTCGCGTGTTGGGAGAGAGTATTATGTCGAAGCATAGCAAAAGCATAAAGGATCAAGCTTCTGGTTTGAGAAATTTATCTCGAACCAAGCCTATCACTGTCATTGCGGTTAGCGCAGGAAAAGGTGGCGTTGGAAAAAGTAATGTTTCTGTTAATTTAGCTGTGGCTTTGGCTCAGATGAACAAAAACGTGATGTTGTTTGATGCGGATCTTGGCTTGGCTAATGTAGACATAATGCTGGGTTTGCATACCAAATATAATTTATCGCATGTCATTCAGGGCATCTGTCATCTCAGTGATATTATTCTACAGGGCCCTAATGGAATAAGTGTCATTCCTTCCGCTTCAGGAACTGAATTTATGACACAGCTGACTTATGCGGAGCATGCTGGAATAATTGATTCATTTAATGAATTAACGGATGATCTGGATTATATGATCATTGATACTGCTGCAGGAATTTCTGATACAGTCTTAAGTTTTGCACGGTCGTCACAAGAATTGATTGTTGTTGTTTGCGACGAACCAACTTCTTTAACCGATGCCTATGCTTTAATAAAAGTGATGAGCAAGCGATATGAGTGGATGCATTTTCATATTTTGGCCAATATGGTCCGTAATATGAAAGACGGTCGTGAATTATTTAATAAATTATTCAGAGTTTCCGAGCAATTCCTGGATGTTCATCTAGACTATTTAGGAGCGATACCCTTTGATGAGCACATACACAAGGCTGTCAAAATGCAAAAACCGGTGCTCACTGCGTATCCTGATTCTGAAGCTTCTGAAGCTTTAAGAGAGTTAGCAGACACTATAAGCAATTGGCCTGCCAAGCCCTCGTTAGGGGGAAACACCAGTTTCTTTTTAGAACGATTGGTAGCAGGTGATTTTTAAAATATTCACTATACTTAGATTAGTGTTAGTGGTTTGTTATAGATTTTCATAGTATCAATTACCTTGTGCTGTTATTGTAAGGAGAGTGTCGTGGATGCTTTAGCTGCATACAGCAAAATAAATCAGCAAACCCAGGAAACACTGGTGAAAAGTCATGCGATATTGGTAAAGCGAATTGCGCATCATTTGCTGGGACGCTTACCGCACAGTGTGCAATTGGATGATTTAATCCAGGCTGGGATGCTTGGCTTGCTTGAAGCTGCAATACATTATGATTCAACCAAAGGCGCTTCATTTGAAACTTATGCCGGAATTCGAATCAGAGGGCATATGCTCGATGAAGTACGGCGGAATGATTGGGTGCCTCGTTCAGTATATCGTAACGCGAGAATGATATCCGAAGCAGTACGTAATCTTGAGCATCGGTTCGGACGTGAGGCCAAGGATGCTGAGATTGCAAAAGAATTGGGTTTACCCCTCAATGAATACCATGAGATGCTTCAGGATTCTGCAAGCAGTCACTTATACGGATTTGAGGATTTAGGTGTCACTGATGACATGTTGCATAGTGAGGGCGCAGGTGAGTCTACTGAACCGCATGTTCATGTGATGCAGAAAGATTTAATGAACCGGCTGGCTCAGGTAATCGACGGACTCCCACAGAAAGAGCGGATGGTATTGTCATTGTATTATGAACAAGATCTGAATTTGAAAGAAATTGGAGAGGTTTTGGAGGTCAGTGAATCTCGAGTTTCACAAATTCTAAGTCAGGCAACTCTCCGCATTAAATCGCGGATAACGGAATAAAGAATAACAATGGATGCATTAACTTTAATAGGCTTACTTACAGGTTTTCTTGCGATTATCATCGGCCAAATTCATGAGGGTGGTGATATCCATTCATTACTTAATTTCTCCGCTTTGTTGATTGTTCTGGGTGGAACACTGGGTGCTGTCATGGTGCAAACTCCAATGGTTACCTTTAAAAGAGCATTCAAGGTGCTACCCTGGATATTCTTCCCTCCCAAATTAGATTTTGACGCGTGCAGAACCATGTTGATTGATATGGCAAGGAAAGCACGCCAACTTGGATTGTTGTCTTTGGAGGATCATCTTGATGTTGAGACCAATCCCTTGATCAGTAAAGGCTTGGAATTATTGGTAATTGGTGTTGATAAACATACAATAAGACAGGTTTTGGAAACGGAAATTGAACGAAATGAACATCAGGATTTACGTGCTGCACATGTATTTGAAAGTATGGGAGGCTACAGTCCAACCATAGGAATACTTGGGGCAGTTATCGGTTTGATTCAGGTCATGAGGAATCTGGCAGATCCAAGTCAATTGGGTATAGGTATTGCAGTGGCTTTCGTTGCTACGATTTATGGTGTAGGGCTTGCGAATCTTATTTTTCTTCCAATGGCGAATAAATTGAAAAGCTGCATTTCCCACAAGGTTCATTTTGATGAGATGATTTTGGAAGGGTTGGTAGCAATTGCCAGCGGTGAAAGTCCTAATATGTTAGAGCTGAAACTAAACAATTTTGGGCGGCACAAACATAATGAAATCAAGACGAAATAAAACAGAAGAGCATGTGGATAATCACCGATGGGTAGTTTCTTACGCTGATTTTATTACGTTACTGTTTGCTTTTTTTGTGGTGATGTATGCCATCTCTTCGGTCAATGTTTCAAAATACAAATCGTTGTCAGAAGGGATGAAGTCCGCATTTGATAAAAAGGATAAAAATAAGGCAACCCAATCCACTGATACAATAAAAGATGGTCCCGAAGAAAAGAAAACCCCCGGTGTGTATAATGATGGACTTGATGATTTAAACAAGTCTTTATCTGATTTGGAAGACGGTAATTATAAAATTAACCGACAGGATGGATGGATTGAACTTCAGATTAAAGCAGGTTCATTATTTGACTCTGGTGAAGCAGATTTAAAACCGGAAGCAATAATTAAACTGATGCAGTTAGCAGAAAAGATTAAGACTTATTCGTATCCCGTTGTGATTGAAGGATATACGGATAATGTACCAATACAAACCCCACAGTACCCATCCAATTGGGAGCTCTCAGCGTTCAGAGCGGCTTCGGTGGGGCGAATTCTCAATGGTTTTGGTATTGATACAGGACGTATCCTGGTCACTGGATATGGAGATCAGTACCCGATTAGTGATAATTTGACTGAATTGGGTAGAAGTATGAATAGAAGAGTTAATATAATCATTGCTGCCAATCGCAAAATAGACAGGTTGATAAATCCTGAATTGGGGCAAACGCATAACATCAGTATTGGGGCTAATCCAGTCGCTGTACCCTTGAAGCCTCAGGATAAAGGAAAAAAGGAATTGAAATGATAACACTTATCTTAAGCATGAATTTTTTGATTTTACTGTTTCTTGGAAATTATTTATTGAGCCAACGAAAACAACTGGTGACTCTCCGGGAACAAATAGGACTACTTGAAAAAACTTCAGAACAGATTGTGCGTGATCACCCCGTTTTGATTAATGCTGATTTATTATTTTCCAAACAATTAAAAGAGATTAATGAACAATTAATCAGTATGGACAATCAATTGCAAAATCTGGAAAACATCAGAGATAATGATGGCGGTTATCAACATGCCCTACGTATATTAGAAATGGGCGGTGACCGCGATGAAATCGTCAACAGCTGCCATTTATCGAATGCAGAGGCAGAGTTACTGATGAATTTACAGGCTTATCGCGCTGCAATTAAGTCCACTTGATCTTAGTTGTCCGGTTCAAGTAAATTAAAATACTCATATCTCAATACATCCACTTGGAATATCTTCTGCAGGACTTACGAAAAACTCATCAAGACAGAGGGTTTTTATAGTTCATTGATAAGAGAGTTTTTTTCCAGCATTTTATTCCTGAAAACAGGTTTCAGCAGATATTTTCTGATTTATATGGTATTCAGATTTCAAGTGCAACACTGGAAAGATCTAACCAAATTGCATTTGGCACATTAGCTCCATTTGATTCTTTAAAATTGTGCTACCCGACAGAAGATCCCTCACTGCGTTCGGGATGACGTGGGTAGTTACAAAATTTCTTCTATTTGCTTGATCTATTGACTTAATTAAGGGGGGGGCGTAATTTCCAAAGCAAATAGTTTATATATTTACTTTTATGTATAATATATGTACAATATTCTTAAGTTTTACATGAGATATTGACTATGCCTAACCTGGATGTTTTATATACCAAGTATGTAAGTAACGAGAATGCTAACTCTGTTTCCCGCACCATATTAGTTGTGGATGGTATGCCTTTTTATCGTTCATCCGGTACTAATTCAGGCTCCATATTGGCTGGAACCTTTCTTCCGTTTTTAGGCATTGAAAGCTTTGGTCAAACCAGCGGCTGGTTTCGTAAACCTGGATCTATGGCCGAATTGTCAGATCTATCAGAGCCGCTACGCGAAGTAATTGAGGAGTATTCGCTACTGCCAGCAGAACATATTGATTCACTGTTGATTCGCTTTGCCAGCCTGAAATGCCTGCTCATTTCTTCCTTACTCGATGAATCTATACAACGTGAAGAGGATCCCCCATTCTCTTTTTTATCCACTAGCCTTGCCAAAACACAGACAGGGTCATTTTGGCGTAAAGAATATGGTAGCGAGTTTAAAGAATTTTTAAAGACTAAGTTTCCCATTTTTTATCAAGATCGCCAATACAACTTGCATTTCAATAATCAATTCATTGACATCCGCGGAACTGCTAAATACTCGTTCCGACAACGTACTTTAATGGGACAAGCCAATGCCTTTCTTGAAAAAATAATACAAAAGCCGTTGGTACTGGGTTTTGACGGGCGTATGTTTAGGGAGAATCTGAGCATGCAAGATGTTGCTATCAGACCATCTCCTGACAGTTATTTATATTGTTCACCACCTACATCCAGGACAAAAATTCCACTGGTTAAAAAAGCCAAAAAATCAATGGATGGATGGCTGGTTGCAAGCAACAAAGAGGCTATAAGCGCTGAAGTTGAAGAGCCGATCTCATTCAAAGAGCCAGTAAACTACACCGAATTTATTTGGCCAGATGATTTGCAAGCTTTGAATATTACTGAAGAAGAGCGCATTGCAACCGAACAGTATATAAGAATCCGATATGACCTAATTTTTGGTTCATTGTTTTCTGAACACAAAAATCTGATGGAAAATGGGGGCTGTACGCACTTCCTGGGAGATATCAACGATGAAATTATCGACCCAATTTCGCAAGAGTCCGTTGTGAACAGATTAAATGTTAAATTTTTACATAATGGACAGATTATAGTCTACCCAAGCGCAGTGGATATGATTTATAAAAATTCAGAACGCTCTCTTGAGATATTCAAGGTTTATAATATTACAACCGGGAAATGGATGGTCCTAAAAACCACTTCTCCAAACCAATTACATTCAGACTTATTATATCTATCAGGAAAAGACGGCATAAGTGAGCTATGTGATTATGCGAGCGTGACCTGGATCACGAACTTCTACAACGCTTGGTCTAATCTGTCAATCAGAACAGAGCGTCGAATTATTCTGTCTATGGTTGAAAAATATTATCCACAAACATTTGCTGAAAGGCTAATGGATGCTAATAATGACCTGACCATTGATCAAAAAGCAAGATACATGTTGACGTTATTGCGCGGTTTAAACGCTATTCATGCACGTTCTGGCATGACCACGAACACTGGCTTTGTTACCATGCCCTTTTTTCATGGTGATATCAAAATATCAAATATCATGTATGACCCTGACTCCGACCAACCAAGGATTATTGACTTTGACCGCTTTGGTGAATGGGACAAGCTCACCTGGACTAACGGCTGGAGCGCACCTGAATGCAGTAAATTTAAACATCTCCTGAATTCTCCCTCTTGCAACAAAGAAGATATTTTGCAATTTAACGCTGAATATGGCCAAGCTATGGATTTATGGAATATGGGAATGGTTTTTGCCATGATTCTGACCAGAGCAATCACCAATCCCTGTTATACATCCAATAACTTTTATCCGCCTTTTTCTTTTTTGCATAATCGACTTAATACTGCAAATGAAATCGGTCGTTACCATTTTGATATGATAGTACTGACTCAGAAAGAAATTGATTCGGAAATTGAACAGTTGTTACGACAAGTACCGGATAGCCAGGAAGGAAGGATTTTATTTGGTTTATGGTCTGTAGTTATCTCCATGCTCAAGATAGATCCTCAAAAACGAGAATCAGCAGCAAACCTTGTGCGGATCATGGAACACGGTATCCTCAACGAATTTACAAACGATTGTGAGACAGTTCAAGAAGCCTCATCCGAACCTTCCTGTTCTTTCCAAATTTAAAGTAGACGAGTTGTTTTCTGCTAAACCCTGTTATTGTCTGCGCTTATGTATTAAGCGCAACAATAGCTGTTTGAGAAATTTCTTCTATTCGTGTTATCTGTTTAAAATTCCACCTTAATATTGTGTTAATTTTTATTATCTATAATCGAATTTACTGTGTGTGATTGGATTTTGAAATGATGAAAATTAAACAAGACAAAATAGCCCTTCCTGGTGGAATAGAATCGCTAATGCAAGTATCTGACGATAATCCGATTGCCACTATATCTGGAGATGACGTACAAACAAACGAAGCCATGATTAGAGCATACATTAAGACATGCCGGCAGCATCTTGAGGCTCTCAAGGCAGAGCTTTATAAAGTACTTGATGCCGGATACCCTACTGCAGAACTGTATAGAACAGATCCTGCGTCAACAGCGGACTTCAGCGTAAAGCCCTCTGCTTTTCTGGAAAAAGCATACACAGTCCAGGCTTATGATGAGAAGGGGGCCGGTATTGAAAACCGAGATCAACCTCATATAAAAGCAGGTACTGATTTTTCGAGTTATTGTGAACAGAATAGAGATACTCTTAGTAATGACTTATTGCTTTCAAATGACGCAAGTAAAATAATAGGCTCAATTAATTCAGCTATAAGCCAGTTAAATAAAGTTGAAGCCAGTCTGACAAAAGCGGTGAAAAATCAAGATGAGTATGAAATAGCTGGCGGTTCAATACCAGTATTAAAAGGTTGCATCGAAACCGTTCTAGATCAAGCAGCTGAGTCGAAGCTGGTAAAAATTGTACCAAATCAAAATTTT
This sequence comes from Legionella sp. km535, assembly GCF_003990085.1. Classification (NCBI taxonomy): domain Bacteria; kingdom Pseudomonadati; phylum Pseudomonadota; class Gammaproteobacteria; order Legionellales; family Legionellaceae; genus Legionella; species Legionella sp. km535. Next base: position 92,550 of record NZ_RZGU01000008.1, read on the forward strand.
ATTCAAAAATTGTTATCTCTACTATCAGATATTGTATCCAAAATTGGAAGTTTTTTCTTAAATCTTGGTAAATCAGAAGAGGAACAGAACTTAGCGAAATTTACCTTTTTCAAAGATAAGTATCAGACAGCTTCAAGGATACCTTCAGTCGGTTCGACGCAAGACGCTGAATTAAGTGACACTGAAGAGCTGGATGATGTTAAAGAAAACTCGACCCCACAAGGCTTTCCCATATAAATAGTTTTTATTTGAACACAGTTGGTAAATTGATGCACGAAGCTGTGTGACCGGAACATAGGTATCACAAATGATTATCTCAAATTCCGAAATTTAGGTTTTGCCTCATAGGAACAGTTGCATAGACTTGAGAATATATCTGTGCAATTGTTGTTAAATTGTTTGCAATCACCCTGCTCGAGTCAACGATATAGAGCCTTGAGTTGTGAACTTGTTGCTGATTTTTTAATCTGATATAGTGCTTCAGTCACAATTAAATGGATTTGATAATGAAATTATTTCACAGTGTATTGCTGCTTGGTGCAGTAATGCCGTTGTTTGCTCAGAACATGGATTCTGTTCCAACTCGGCAGGTTACAGTTGTTAAGGGAACACATTCAATAACCCGACATTATACTCATTCAAAACAGCCTTTGTCAGGGGACAGAACAATAAACTATCCAACCCAGGTAGTAAGGATAACAGGAGCGATTGAAACCCCAAACACTACGTGTGAGGACGTTTTCAAAGAAATTGAACACCTTTATATTGATTATCTGTCCGATTCTCGAATGTACTATTTGAACAGTTATACCTTCTGCAGATTTGATCCTAAAACTGAATTGGCTAATCAATTTATTATTTCCAGCTATTTTGATCCAGCTAACGATAAAGCGGTAAGCGAGTTAACTGAATGGCTTGAGACGATGAAAGGTGCTGAAATCTATGGACATCCCTTTACCGTTGAAAGTGCCAAGGAGCTGATTGTTTCTCTAAAAATTTCATCAGGATTTAAAGAGGGAATCAGCGACCCTAATTTACTGGTGTACCGAACCGATACGAGCAATCTTCTTTTTGCCAATAACTATCAAATGAAAAAAGAATTGGTAGACGATATCCGGCATCGATTTTACAGTTACGAACCTAAAGTAATTTTATCCTTTCTTGAGCATTGGTTTTTTCCTGGATTGGGTGGTATTTATCAGCGCGTATTAGCATCTTCAAATTATGTACTGTTAGAACCACATCGTATTTTTGTTATGAAACAAGAGCCGCAATTGTTTACTCCAATGTTCAATATTGATTTTGCTCATCAATGTTTTGAATCAAAAACAAAATTCTGTCTGTAGCCAGCCTGCTTGTTATTTGTTTTCGGAACTGGGTGGGCCACGACATTAGAGCCCAGTTCTGATTGGCACATTATTTTAGCACCAGGTTCCTTGTTATTTATACTTTATCGAACATACACGTTATTTTCTATAGCTACAAATTGACTTTCACGGTAAAATCGCCTCTTTATTTTTGAGAGACACTTATGTTGGAAGTGAATCAAATCAGCCTTAGTTTATCAGACCTCGATAAGCGAATTGAATCGCTTAGGGGGTATCTTTGACTATGAAGCAAAAAGCGAACGTCTGGAAGAAGTAATACGCGAATTAGAATCGCCTAACGTTTGGGATAATCCTGAACAGGCGCAGGCATTAGGTCGAGAGAAGACCCAATTGGAATCCGTAGTCCATTCCTTATCTGAGTTAGGCCAATCTGTAATTGATTTAACCGAGTTATTTGAACTTGCAAGAGAAGAGAATGACGAGCAAACCATCAATGAGATAGGCGAAGAGGTTAATGGAATAGAGAAACAGGTGGCTGGATTAGAGTTCAGAAGAATGTTCTCTGGCAAAATGGATAATTCCAATGCTTATCTTGATATTCAATCGGGTTCTGGAGGAACCGAAGCTCAGGATTGGGCCGAAATGCTATTGAGGATGTTTTTGCGCTGGGGCGAGCAGCATGGTTTTGTAACTGAATTAATCGAATGTTCTCCTGGTGAAGTTGCCGGTATAAAAAGCGCCACCATTTACTTTAAAGGTGAGTATGCTTTTGGCTGGTTAAGAACGGAAACAGGGGTTCACCGATTGGTTCGTAAATCTCCTTTTGATTCAGGAAACAGACGACACACTTCCTTTGCTGCTGTATTTGTTTCTCCAGAAATTGATGATGATATTGATATTGAAATTAATCCAGCAGATTTACGCATTGATACTTATCGTGCTTCCGGAGCTGGTGGTCAGCACGTTAACCGTACTGACTCTGCGGTGCGTATTACCCATATGCCCTCTGGTATTGTTGTACAATGTCAGAATGACCGAAGTCAGCATAAGAATAAAGATCAGGCGTTCAAGCAGTTGCGAGCAAAATTGTATGAGCTGGAAATGCAGAAAAAAAATGCTGAGCAACAGGCCTTGGAGGCGAGCAAGTCGGATATTGGATGGGGATCCCAGATTCGATCTTATGTATTGGATCAATCAAGGGTAAAAGATTTACGCACTGGTGTTGAAACAAGTAATACGCAAGCCGTATTGGATGGAGCACTGGATCAATTTATTGAAGCAAGTTTAAAAGCAGGAGTAGGGCAGCATGACCGATGAACATTTAGATGAGAGTGAAGTTTATCATATTCGTAAACAAAAATTAGCCGAGTTAAGAACAAGTGGTTTTGATTTTCCAAATCAATTTCGCAGAGAGCATCTTGCTGCAGACCTGAATGCAGAATTTAGTGAGTACGATAAAGAAACATTGGCTCAAAAACAAATTAAAGCAGCCGTTGCTGGACGAATTGTACTGAGACGTATTATGGGGAAAGCCAGCTTTTTTCATATTCAGGATGTTTCCGGCAGGATTCAAATATACATCAGAGCCAATGACCTTCCAGAAGTTTATGAACAATTCAAACATTGGGATCTGGGCGATATCGTTGGGGTCAAAGGGGAGTTGTTTATAACCAATACGGGTGAACTCACTTTAAATGCCGAACATGTAGAACTGTTGACCAAATCATTGCGGCCTTTACCGGATAAATTCCACGGTTTAGCTGATCAAGAGCTTAAATATCGTAAACGTTATGTTGATTTAATTGCCAATGAAGAAAGTAGAAAGACCTTTTTAATTCGTTCGCGATTAATTCAGTCATTCAGACGTTTTATGGATAATAACCAGTATCTGGAAGTTGAAACGCCCATGATGCATCCAATCCCTGGCGGGGCAGTGGCTCGTCCGTTCGTTACTCATCATAACAGCCTGGATATGACCATGTATTTAAGGATTGCTCCTGAGTTGTATCTAAAACGATTGGTTGTAGGTGGCTTCGAACGAGTATATGAGATAAATCGCAATTTCCGTAACGAAGGTATATCAACCCGGCATAATCCCGAATTTACTATGATTGAGTTCTATCAGGCTTATGCGGATTATAAGGATCTGATGAATCTTACAGAAGAGTTATTGCACTATTTATGTGATGAAGTGATTGGAACTCGCCAGGTTGAGTATCAGGGGCATCTCATTGATTTTAATCAGCCTTTTGCCCGTATGTCAGTTAAGGAAGCAATCCTGAAATATCATCCTGAGATTCAAGCTGCCCAATTGGAGAGTATCGAGGGGTGCAGAGCCATTCTGAAGCAACTTAACTTGCCTTATAAGGACACTGATGGCTTGGGTAAATTGCAAATGATTGTGTTTGAAGAAACTATTGAACACCAATTATTTCAACCTACATTCATTACCTCCTATCCCACTGAAATTTCACCATTGGCCCGACGGAGTAATGCGGATCCCGAAGTCACTGATCGATTTGAATTTTTTATAGCAGGACGCGAAATTGCCAATGGCTTTTCCGAGTTAAATGACGCAGAAGATCAGGCTGAACGTTTTAGAAAGCAGGTTGAAGAAAAAGATGCCGGTGATTTGGAAGCGATGCATTTTGACAGCGATTACATTGAGGCTTTGGAATACGGTTTGCCTCCTACGGCAGGAGAGGGCATAGGGGTTGATCGTTTGGTGATGTTATTTACCAATTCTCAATCTATACGAGATGTCATTTTATTCCCGCATTTAAGACAGTAACTTTGGGTGATTTATGGCTTTAGGTATCATTCAAAAAGCAGTAGCTTATATAAAGGAAGTGCAAGATATAGGGTTGTTTGGTGTTATGGCAGATTCACGTTTGTTCGCAGCATTCAGTGGATCTCCATTCTTTTATGTGATGCTTCCATTCATCGCTGTGTTATTGACTTTATCCGCTGCTATCAGTGGATATCAATTAGCTTATGCTGAAAATAAAAATTTCGATAAGTGGTTTGCATTCATTGCCTCTGGAGTTTGTGCTGTTCTTGCCAGTGTTTCTCTTTACGGTGCGGTTATTGCTTCTGCTTTAAAGGTTACTTTTGCTGCAGGACCTTGGTTCTTTTTGAGCAGCGTTGTTTTAGCAGGATTGCATCAGGGAATTATGCTGGGTATCAACATCTACAGAGTATGTATGTCTTTAACGGGTTCTGCGCAACGAATGCATTATATTCAGGCTGCGTTGAGTAATGCATTTATTTTGGGATTATTAACTGCAATTTCAGGTGCAATCACCTTTGTGATGCTGACCCCCGTTGCGCCTATACTGGGTACTGTCTGTGCAGCGACAGCAGCTCTTTTAACCGGGTTAAATTTGCTCTGGCGGATGATTCCCTATAATTGGAAGTATTCCATAAAGGAATTTTTTCATTTAAACAAACCTATAGAGATCAATTTTGGCAATCTGGAAGCTTTGTTTATCAAAACGGAAATTCCGGATCTTGGTGCTACAATTTCCATTTCAAGTCATCGATTCTTTAGTCCAATGGATTACTGCAGTGTGCTGCAATCAATGGAATCAATCCAAACGAATCAGTATCTAAAAGATATAATTAACAGGAAAATTGAACAGCTTCATTCCAGTCCAATACCTGACAGTGAAAAGAACAGCCAAAAAGAAAAGGTATTAATCCATCTTTCGACACAGTTGGACAGCAAACAACTCATTTCCAAAGAAGATTTATTAAAGACTTATCCATTGGCTTTCCAGAGTTTCTGGGCTGAAAAAGGTGAAGTGGAGCAGATTTATGATGCTGTCATGCTCTTACAGGGAAGAAATGAACCTGTTGTCCATGATGATGTTGTGCATCAGTCTGAATTGACGCAAGCTTGTATTTAACGGACAGCATTAAATTAAGAACCGGGTTTATGTTGTTCTTGTACCCGGTTCTCAAGACATTCAGGAGCTTGGATTATTAACGATGCCCATGTACATGGCCGCCGCCACTATGACTGTGTCCGCCATCGTGTCCATGATGATGTGAGCCACCTGAATGATTGCCATGATGGACTGTTCCTCCACCAAAAATACCGCCACCACCGTGTCCATGATGATGGTGATGATGTCCCCCTCCAGGTGTAAAAATTACTGACGGGGTAAACATGGAACTACCAAAAAATCCACTATTTCTATAGCCGGAAGATCCCCCTACAACGTAGGTGCTATTGTTTGAAAATAATAAAGGCAATACACAAATCGATGCAATAATCAGGACCGCTATTCCCATAATAGGAATAATGGGGGCAACACTAAAAGCGGTCGCAGTCGCTCCAATGGCCATTCCTGCAGAAGCAGTTTTGGCAGAATACGACATCGCCAATGCGGTGATCACCCCAGCGGCAATTAAGGCTGCGCCTACACCAGCCATGCACTTTAGAAGGAAGCTGTAATTAGTGTCATCGTCAGCTTTATTTTTTAGATTAGGTTTAGTATCCATTTTTACCTCAAGTTTTGTATCAAGTTAGTAAAGTAATTGAATGCATTTATTTTTTATTTGTCTTTGTGTTACTAATGTATCGACAGGATTGTACCGGATTAGCTCTAAAAGTCATCAGTATTTTAACAATTTTTTGATTTATAGATCTAATATTGCTCACCTTGATGGCCGTTAAGAGACCTGTATTTTAGAAATTATTCCAGAGTTGCTAATTTATTTGAGACGCAAATGTTATAAAAGTGTAAATTTCTGTTAAAAGAACCTGCTATAATAGAGTTGTATGGTATTGTCAAAAACATATAAATTATTCAAATTGAGCAATTAACTGATTCGATTGAACAAATATGGGTGCGAATATGTCAAGCAATGAAGATAAAATTAAAAAGAATCTCCAGGAAGAACGGCTGAAACAAGAGGCTTTGAGTAGAGAAATCGAACAGCTTCGTCTTGAAGAAGAACAGCGTAAAGCGGCTCTGGAGATCGATGAACCTTCACCAAAAGCGCAACCTGAGGAAATAAAGCCTCGATTCAATCTGGTACCTACAGGAGGAGAATCAGAAGATTGGAAGAAGATTCTTCAAGATTTTAAGAAAAAATATCCTGATGCGGTCATTAAAAATAATGCATTAGTTTTTCCGACCAAAGAGGATGCCATTGCCTTTTTTACTGCCCAAGCCACTCAGGAGCCACCCCGTAAGTTTCTTGTCGCTGAGATGGATAGTAATGGTAAGCCAACGGGCTTTCATGTCTTTTCATGCGGTAATGGTACACTTTATCAGGGCAATTTGAACAAAATTAAAGAACAATTAAAACAGGATCTACAGAATAATCCAGAAGATCCTAACTTGAAAGAGGGTTTGGCGACTATTGCACGGTTTTTAAATCCCTCTAAAGGTTTTAAAGAATCTTTGATTCAGGCTAAAGATCCTGAAGCAAACAATTTGCAAGACGAACACCGGGCAGAACATAATTCTTTATTGTCACAGAGATCTAAATCGTGATTTAAAGTGAGAGCACCAAATGATTGGAATGGGACTCTGGGCTTCTATCATACGGTTTCTTGAGATTTAGGTTTTGTTACTGTCAGGATGGCTCCCCGCGTTCGCGGGGATTAAGTAAAAAGTGAGGAACGTTCAGTTAAACTCAGCGGGAGCTGAGTGTTTAAGGGATATTGAATGCATGAATTGTCAACAGACCCTAAACATCAATCGGCTGTTAATCATCTTCCCAGCTTAGAGTTCCACCGGCCTGATATTCAATGACGCGCGTTTCAAAGAAATTTTTCTCTTTCTTCAAGTCCATCATCTCACTCATCCACGGAAATGGATTTTCAGCACCAGGGTATTGATCAGCCAAACCAATCTGATTTAAACGTCGGTTTGCTATGAAATGCAGATATTCTTCAAACATTTCTGCATTCATTCCCAAGATTCCATGAGGCATGGTGTCTTTTGCATATTGATATTCCATTTCTACAGCTTCTCTGACGAGCTGGATGATTTCTTCTTTAAACTCAGGTGTCCATAAATGAGGATTTTCAATTTTAATTTGGTTAATCACATCAATACCAAAATTCATATGCATGGATTCATCACGCAGAATATATTGGAATTGTTCTGAAGTGCCTACCATTTTATTTCGACGGCCCATAGATAAAATCTGAGTAAAGCCTACGTAGAAGAAAATACCTTCAAAAATAACGTAAAAAGCAATCAAGTCACGTAATAGGCGTTGATCGTTCTCAACAGTTCCAGTGTGGAAGGATTCATCACCTAAACTTTGAGTGAACGGTAGGGCCCAGGCTGCTTTAGTAGCGACTGATGGAATTTCCCGATACATGTTAAATACTTCAGCTTCATCAAGCCCCAGGCTTTCAATGACGTATTGATAAGCATGAGTATGAAGCGCCTCTTCAAATGCCTGACGTAACAGGTATTGACGGCATTCTGGGTTAGTAATGTGTTTATACACAGCAAGAACCAGATTGTTGGCGACTAAAGAATCAGCTGTTGAGAAAAACCCTAAATTACGTTTGATTATTAAACGCTCATCTTCAGTTAGACCATTGGGATCTTTCCAAAGGGCCACGTCAGCACTCATGCTGATTTCATTAGGCATCCAATGATTTGCACAGGCAGTCAGGTATTTATCCCAAGCCCAGCGGTATTTAAAAGGTACCAATTGGTTTAGATCAGCACGGCAATTGATAATTTGTTTGTCATCAACATGAATACGTGCAGCGCCCATTTCTAAAGATTCAAGTCCTGTCGCACCCAAAATTTGAGAAGCGACAGCTTGCTGATTATTATTATATTGCATTAAATTTCTCCTGATTATTGGCACGCTTCACAGTCGGGATCAAGAATGGAACATACTTTAGGTTCTTCACTGATCAGCTTCACTGCGTTTAGCGCTCCATCGGTAACTGTTGATTTTTCAGCGTTACTTGCACCTAAACTGCGTAAATAATAAGTGGTTTTTAATCCACGTATCCAAGCGTGCATATAGAGTTGATCCAGTTTCTTGCCAGAGGGCTGTGCCATATAGATATTAAGGGATTGAGCCTGATCTATCCATTTTTGGCGACGCGATGCGGCCTCAACTAACCACATTGGATCAATTTCAAAAGATGTGGCGTACCGTTTTTTCAACTCTTCAGGGATCCGGCTAATCGGCTGTACACTGCCATTGAAGTATTTCAGATCATTGACCATGACTTCATCCCAAAGATTCAGCGCTTTAAGATCAGCAACCAGATAGGGATTCACCACGGTAAACTCACCTGACAGATTGGATTTCACATACAGGTTTTGATATGTTGGTTCAATCGATTGTGACACGCCGCAAATATTGGAAATAGTTGCTGTCGGTGCAATAGCCATCACATTGGAATTACGCATACCTTGAGTACGAACTTTAACTCTTAATGTTTCCCAATCCAGTCTTTGCGAGCGATCCTGTTCCAAATACTTGTTACGAGCTTGTTGCAGCAAGTTGATTGAGTCAATTGGTAATATACCTTTACTCCATAAAGAGCCTTCATAAGTAGAGTAATTGCCTCGTTCTTTGGCCAGATCACAGGATGCTTCAATAGCATAGTAACTGATTAGCTCCATAGATGAGTCAGCAAATTCGACTGCTTCGTTGGAGGTATAATCAATTTTCAGTTCGTATAATGCATCCTGAAAGCCCATGATGCCTAAGCCTATAGGCCTGTGCTTCAAGTTGGAATTACGAGCTTGCGGTACAGAGTAGTAGTTAATATCAATAACGTTATCCAGCATACGGATGGCGGTAGTGATGGTTTTTTTCAATTTCTCTTTATCCAGAGCACCGTTTTTAATATGAGCAGGAATATTCACGCTGCCCAGATTACATACTGCTATTTCTTCTTCTGAAGTATTTAACGTAATCTCTGTGCACAAGTTGGAACTATGAATCACTCCAGCATGTTGTTGTGGCGAGCGAAGATTACATGGGTCTTTGAACGTCATCCATGGGTGGCCGGTTTCAAACAGCATGGACAGCATTTTTCTCCATAATTTAACAGCAGAGAGTGTTTTAGCATTTCTAATGATGCCTTGACGCGCTTTTTCTTCACATTCAACATACAGGGTTTCAAACGCTTTGCCGTATTGATCATGTAAATCAGGTACTTCGTCTGGAGAAAACAAAGTCCAGTCACCTTCTTCACGCACTCGTTTCATGAACAGATCAGGAATCCATAATGCAGTATTCATATCGTGAGTACGACGTCGGTCATCCCCTGTATTTTTTCTTAATTCAAGAAATTCTTCAACGTCTCTATGCCAGCATTCCAGATAAGCACATACAGCACCTTTACGTTTACCGCCCTGGTTTACAGCGACAGCTGTAGCGTCAGCAACATTTAGAAACGGAACTACGCCTTGTGATTTACCATTGGTCCCCTTGATATGTGATCCCATGGCACGCACTGGGGTCCAGTCGTTGCCTAGCCCACCAGCAAATTTGGAAAGCAGAGCATTATCTTTTATTGCACTGTAGATGCCATCCAGATGATCAGGAACAGTTGTTAAGTAGCAACTGGATAATTGAGGTCTTACTGTACCTGAGTTAAATAGAGTAGGGGTAGAGGACATGTAGTCAAATGAAGAAAGCAATTGATAGAATTCAATGGCTTTGGCTTCCTTGTCTTTTTCACGAATGGCAAGACCCATGGCTACTCTCATGAAAAATGCCTGAGGTAACTCATAACGGACGCCACGATCATGGATAAAATAGCGATCATATAAAGTTTGCAGACTTAAATAGGTAAACTGCATGTCACGTTCAGGCAGCAAGGCTTTGCTGAGTTTATCCAAATCATAATCGGCCATTTTGGCATCAAGCATGCCTTGAGCAATCCCGTGCGCTATGTAGGCTTTGAAGTACTCTGGGTAGAGCTTGCTCATTTCATCAAAAGTGGCGTCAGATTTAATGTTTAACTTAGACAGTGCTTCCATACGCAGACTATCCAGCAACAGACGAGCACTGACGTAGGTATAATTAGGTTCTTTTTCAACAAGAGTTCGCGCGGACATAATCAATGATTTATGAACGTCTTCAAATTTTGCCTGATTGTACAGGTTACGCAGCGCGTCTTTAATTACAGGTTCAGCTTTTACATGTTCCAGATCGCGAATGGATTCGTTAACAATAGTATTTACCCTGTCCATATCCAATGGTTTTAATTCGCCATTGGGCATAGTGATCATCAGTTGTTTGCTGTCAGTGGGTTGTTGTTTTACTTCACTTTGGCGTGCCTTACGATGTTCTTCACGGTAAAGAACATAGGAACGAGCCACTTTATAATGACCGCTACGCATGAGAGCAAGTTCAACCTGATCCTGAATGTCTTCAATATGTATTGCGCCACCGCTAGGTAAACGACGCTTGAATACTTGAGATATTTGGCGCGTTAGCTCTTCAATCTGTTGATGAATTCTATCAGATGTAGGCGCAGTTCCGCCTTCGTCTGCAATAAATGCCTTGGTAATGGCAATTTTGATTTTAGTGTCATCATAGTTTACTACTTTGCCATTACGTTTAATTGTTTTAAGTAAACCTGGGGCATTAGCAGTCAATTCCAGTTGACTTGTTTGCGGCACATCTTTTACCGGCTCAATAATTTCGGACATTTTTCCTCCACGAAACATGTATTTGTCAACAGTTGATAAGGCGTAATTTACTGTTACTTTAATTATAGCAGAAACCCAATATATAGGATTTTTTTTGAAGCTAATAACAAGATAATGTGTTTTCGTCTGATGATCAAGAGAATAATTTGGGTATATTTTGTGGATAACTTGTGGGTTAAAATTTATAAACTGAGAGAATAAGCGAATATGCGTTTATTTTCATAAGGTTTTTAATTTATTGGATTTTATATTTTTTTTACGATAATTGCATCACTTACATGAGAAAAACCATGGACGTTAAGCTGGAATGAGCCAATATGGGCATACAGTTGGCTAGAACTTCCTCCATCAAGATTGATGGCATCGACACAGGAAAGTGGCGGCGCTTTTAATAATTGTGCGAGTTGGTAGGTAGACATGGCTGCATTGGTAGATACGAGGATGATTACTTTACCGTCTTTAGTGATACCTAAAGCGGAACGGTCGGCTACTCCGGCTTTGAGGCTGGGGATTTTTCCGTGAATTAATAATCTGGGACCACTTTGGATAGCAAAATCAATAGGTTGATCAGGGTTGAAGTGAGCGACATTGGAGATATGGGGTACCTTGTTTTTGATATAAAAAATTCCCCACCAACTGATTCGTTTTAACGGATTTTCCATTTTTTTATTATTGATTCTAAGCCCAAGCGGTTTAAATTCATGATCAAAAAAACCGCCATTGATGCTTAAAAGCGCTTTACTGTGTTGGGCAAATTGATCGGCAGATGCGTTTTTAAGGGATAGTGATTTGGCATTGACCAGGGCCAATTTATTTTTATTTAGATCAATGCGAAAAACATGAACGTGTGACCAGGGAGCTAATAAGCCACCCTCAAGATCCTGGTATTCAATTCCTGAAGATAACTCTTGCCATCGATCTGCGGAACAGGAATTGACCGGCAGAGTGACACACAGAATCAAAAAAAGAGTTCGTAATAAATAAGTTATGTTTGCAGGATAAAGATTGGTTTGCGAAGACATGTTATTGTATCCTTATGTACATCATTCAACACCACGGAATCTCTTATGCAAATTAAACCGCAACATAACAATAGTGAAGTACATAAGTCAACTATAGAATTAACACAATTGATGAATCATGTCCTGGAAATCGCCAAACAAAAGGGCGCTACTGATGCAGCGGTTGCCGTTAACAATGACAGAGGGTTTTCTGTAGACGTTCGTATGGGCGAAGTGGAGACAGTTGCTTTTAGTGAAGATAAAGGTGTTGGATTAACGGTGTATATAGGTCAGAAAAAAGGTGGCGCAAGCAGTACTGATACATCGCCTGAAGCACTTGAGTCAATGGTACAGGCCGCATGTGATATTGCCAGAGTGAGCTCTTCAGATCCTTGCTTTGGACTTGCAGACAGGGAGTTGATGACTAAGCAACATCCTGATCTTGATTTATACCATCCTTGGGACGTTACACCACAACAGGCAATAGATATTGCTCTAAAATGTGAGCGGCATGCTTTATCTCTCGATAAGCGAATAGTTAATTCGGATGGCGTAAGCGTGTCTTCTTATGAGTCGCATCATGCTTTTGCAAATACTCATGGTGGGGAAGGTTATATCCACAGTACTCGACACAGCATCAGTTGCTCGGTGATTGCAAAAGATGGCGAGGAAATGCAACGAGATTATGATTACACAACGGTGCGCAATGCAGCGGATTTGGTGAATACTGATTTGATTGCGCAAAATGCCGTTGAGCGTGCATTGAGTCGATTAGGATCCCGTCAGATTGAAACACAAATGACGCCAGTCATTTTTTCATCCAGAGTGTCAAGCGGATTGATTTCCAGTTTTGTCAGCGCAATCAGTGGTTCTAATTTGTATCGAAAAAACTCATTTTTACTTGATTCCGTAGGTCAACAGATTTTTCCCGAATTTATTCGCATTTACGAACAACCTCATTTAAAGGGTGCTCTGGGAAGCTCTCCTTTTGATGGTGAAGGTGTTCCAACGCGGCCTAACATTCTGGTTGAAAAGGGACGTGTAATCCAATACGTTCTTGGTAGTTATTCAGCACGGAGGATGGGGTTAAAAACAACTGCCAATAGTGATGGGGTGCATAATCTGACGGTAGATTCGACAGCAGGTGGATTGTCTGACTTATTGAAATCAATGAATAAAGGTTTATTGGTGACCGAATTAATGGGGCAGGGAGTTAATGGTATAACCGGTGACTACTCACGAGGTGCGAGTGGCTATTGGGTTGAAAATGGTGAAATACAGTTTCCGGTTGATGAAGTGACCATCGCTGGAAATTTAAAAGAAATGTTTCATTCCATTCGCGCTGTGGGTAACGACATCAATCCGAATATTCCAACCCGATGCGGCTCTATATGGATAGAGAACATGATGGTGGCCGGAAAATAAAGAGAACTGGAGCCTGTTCTTTTATCCCGAATGCAGTGATGGATGATTAATAGAGTCGAACTGAACCCATGATCTTGCCTCATTCGGGATGACATTTAATTCGATTAGAGAATTAAATTAATTTTTATCACGGAATATGATACGGCCTTTGGATAGATCGTAAGGAGTTAATTCTACCTTCACTTTATCTCCAGTCAGGATTCTAATGTAATTTTTACGCATACGACCTGAAATGTGGGCGGTTACTACGTGTCCATTTTCTAATTCTACACGAAACATAGTGTTAGGTAGGGTATCTATAACGGTGCCAGCCATTTCAATATGATCTTCTTTTGCCATAGGTCTCTCAGTGATGTTACAAGTTCATAAAGGTGAAATAGTGCACTAATTTGAGAAAAATGGCAATCCAAGCGTGATATTCATTTAAATTATTAGCGAATTTTACAGGTTTTTGAATGGATTTATCCCTGACAACGCTCTTCTCTTGAAAAAACTCGTTGTATTTCAATTCAGGAATCCAATTAGCAAGCAATCTGACTACTTAACTGTTTGCCAGCAAACCGGTTGTCTCTTGAACACATCTTTGCAGAAGGCCAACGGATTTGATCGCGGAGCCAGGATGACCGTGCTAAAACGTTGGATCAACTATGTCTCAGTATCAGGTGGCTGACGTTGTATAAATATAAGCCGAAATCCCGCGGCGAAGACCGCGGGATCTAATACTTCAATGCCACCATCATGGATCCCGCGGTCTTCGCCGCGGGATTTCGCTTGAACTGTGAGTACATGCTGCATTTCGAATTTCCGCGGCTGTGACCGCGGAATCCAGAGCCACCATCATGGATCCCGCGGTCTTCGCCGCGGGAATTCGCTTGAACTGTGAGTACATGCTGCATTTCGAATTTCCGCGGCTGTGACCGCGGAATCCAGAGCCACCATCATGGATCCCGCGGTCTTCGCCGCGGGAATTCGTTTGAACTGTGAGTACATGCTGCATTTCGAATTTCCGCGGCTGTGACCGCGGAATCCAGAGATTAGAACTTTATTGCTTTCATGTGTCATTTCACCATCTCCTGGAGACCGCGAACAAGTCGTGGTACGTAGTCTGCGGAGATGAATTGTAAACACGTAATTAAATACATCAGATTCACAGAATCATTGATTTCAAAATTTATTTTTGAATGGGGTAACCTGCCTCTACCCAGCTTCGTAATCCGCCATTAAGTGAATAGATTTTGGTGTAACCCATTTTTTGTAATGAATCAGCAACTAAAGCACAACGAAATCCACCACTGCAATACACTACTATGGGTTGATGCAGATCAGGAAGCTTTTGTTCAATATCACGCTCAATGACTCCCTTGCTTAAATGTATGGAAGTTGGGATGTATCCATCAGATAATTCATGTTCTTCCCGGGTATCAATCACAATAATCTGTTCTTTGGTATCAAGCATTTTTTTTAGATTTTGCGGGCTTATTTCCTGTATTCGTTTTTTAGCATCTTCTACTAATTTCAGGAACCCAGGGGAATGTTGTTTCATGATCAATGCTCCTTATTGTATATCGGTTAAGCTTAGCTCATTTAATATAAGTTGATAAGGTTATACGCGAAAAACAGATTAGGGGCATCTTAAGAGAGAATAAAATACTCTTCGATAAAGCAGACTCAATTTGAAAATTTAAGTGAATAATGATGTACTGTAGACTATTGAATTGATCCTGTTGGAGGTATCTCTGTGCTATGGATATCGGCTCCTCATTTATGGGTTGCCTTCGCTGCAACGCTTTTTTTAGTGATATTTCACTATTTAAGTCCATGGTTTGCAAATCATTTACCTGGAAATGGAAGTGCCTTTGTCTCCTTTGCAGGTGGTGTGGCTGTAGCCTATGTTTTTTTACATATGTTGCCCAATTTGGTTGAGTACAACAAGCCCATAGGTCGTTTTCTCATGGTTAATCAATGGCTTACTCCCTTTACCGAGTTATTGATTTACATTGTCGCATTATTCGGATTTCTTGTTTATTATGGTTTTGATCTGATTGCAGAGCGAAATCGTGATGAAGGGCACGATGACGGCATGGTGTATGGGTTGCATCTTACCATGTTCTGTCTTTATAATTTTTTGATTACCTATACCATGTCATTACGTGCTTTATCCAGCATTACCGCTACTGTTTTGTTTACCTTTGCTATGGCGCTTCATTTTGTGTTGACCGATCGTAAATTCTGTCGATTTTATAGCATGCAATTTAATCATTTAGGCCGTTTTATATTGATAAGCGCTTTGCTTGTTGGCTGGATCTGCTCGGTGATTTTTGATCCGGTTAACGTTTTAGTCGCTGCATTGATGCTTGCATTTCTTGCGGGTTCCGTTTTATTGAATGTGTTTCGAGAAGAGATGCCCGCATCCGGCCTGGCCAGTTACTATTGGTTTTCTTTTGGTGCGTTGCTGATTATGTTTTTATTATTGTTACAAACATGGATATTTGTGTGGTATCCCGTTTCAATCAAACCAGAAATGGCTATTCTCAGTCCCTGACTCTATGTTAAAGACTTTTTGTATCTCAGTGCACTAATTTAATTATTGGTCAGATTTTGTACTATAATAAGGTAGGAAATCTTAAGGTACATGGAGGTTTTATGGGCTATGTTATTGCGATTAGCCAATCAAAAGGCGGTAGTACAAAAACAACTACAGCCATTAATTTATGTGGTGCTTTATTAGAAAAAGGTTATAAAGCAATCGTTGCTGATATGGATAAAGACAAACCTGATGCCATAAATTGGGCCAAGCAGGGAGAACATATCGATTTTGTAATGGAGCTTTTTGAAGAAAAACCCATGGATATAATGGAATCATTAAGACGAACTTATGATTTCATTGTATTGGATACCCCACCCAATTATATGCCAGCCGCATTTAAAGCAATCATGCTATCAGACTTGATTATTTTACCCTGCTCTCCCAGTTTTTTGGATCAAACAAATTTGACCGACGCTATATCTATACCAAGAATGGCGCAAAAGCCATTTAAAATATTAGGCTGCAAGATAAATAAAAGACATAAATTATCAGAAAAATTATTATCTGAGCTTATTAAATCCGGACAGGCATTTGAAACGTCCATATCCACCAAAGCTGCAGTTTTGGAAAGTCCATTTCAAGGTAAATGGCTGGGAAATTACCGTCCTGGCTGTGATAGTCATAAAGAGTTCTTGTCATTAGCAGATGAGGTTATCAAAATGGCTAATTTAAGGACTAAACCTTATCCCTCTCTTCATTCTCAAAATACAGAGACTGTTGAACGAAGAGCAAATCCTCGATAAGAAATTAAAGGAGCTCAAAATGCAGAATTTTTGTCTATCCGATGCAATCCTTGAACGATTTAAGGCGGTTGAGCAAGATATGGGATATTCTGAGCGTATTGTTCAGCTGGATTGCAACACAATAGATACATGGGAATATCGTGAGCGAAGCTCTTATGAATTAGGTTCTATCGATTCTTTAGCCTTGAGTATAAAACAAGCAGGTCAGTGTCAGCCAATCATTGTTGTCAGAGCTTCAGAGATCTTTAGACCTAAAGACAACCCCGCAGCACAATACGTTGTCATTTCAGGATACAGGCGATGGATGGCTTGCAAGACTCATCACCTTGAAGTGCAGGCAGTGATAAGAAATTTAAGTTTTGAGCAGGCAATCACCGTTCTGGTAGCTGATTCTGAAAAAGAATCTGTTTCTGAATATTCCAAGGGCATGTTGTATCATACCTTATTAGGTTCGGAGAAAATCTCTCCTGAACAGTTATGTCACAGATTAAACATCAGTCCGCAACAGCTCGAGAATTATTTGGCATTCGCACAAGTACCTGACGAGCTTTGGAGTTCAGTAGGGGATATGTCTAAGGTATCTGCCAGGACAGCAGCTACAATCAAGAGTTTATCCGAACGAGGAACTATTTACCGTGATGCACTCCTCAGTATTGCAAAAAAAATAGGCCAAGGCTTTGGTGAAAAGCGAATTAAGAGAGCGGTTGAGACGAGTATTAATCAACAGTTGAAGAGTAAAATAGCTGAAAATCCAAGCGATCATCAAATTGAATTTAATGGGAAAGTTCTGATGAATCTTCATCAAGGACGAATTAAACTGGATAAATCTTTGGTAAATCATGGTAATTTTAAAGAGTTAGTTGGTACTTTGGAAAAAAGTATTACCGATTTTGCTAATAATTATTTCAAAGGTAATTGTAAGGGGTAATCCCACAACCCCATTTTATTGGGATTTTTTAGCGTTAACTCCAATAAGTGAAGAAATTCTTTCCGGCTGATGATGGTCGCACCTAACCTAAGTAAATGGTTGGTGGGCATTTGGCAATCAATGAAATCAAATTTCCAGGAGCTTAATGTATGGCAAAGATAATATAAAGCAATTTTGGATGCGTCAGTTACTTTATGAAACATGGATTCACCAAAAAAACCTTTTCCCAAACTAATGCCATATAATCCTCCGACAAGAACATCGGCTTGCCATACTTCAAAGGAGTGGGCATACCCCATAGTGTGTAGGGTAGTATAGGCATCAATCATTTCATGGGTAATCCAGGTATTATTGACCCGACCGGAGCAGGTTGCACATGCGGTAACTACCTGATGAAATGCAGTATCAATGGATAGTCTGAACGGTTTTTTTAAAGATTTTCTCAGACTTGGTGATATCTTCATTTGGTCAGGAGCAAGAATCAGTCTTGGATTAGGTGACCACCATAAGATAGGACAACCAGGTTCAAACCAAGGGAAAATCCCTTGGGAATAGGCTTGCAGGATACGTTGTGGACGCAAATCACCGCCTATAGCCAGTAGTCCTTGTTTGTCGCTGGTTTCAGGGTTTGGAAAAATATAGTCAGTATCAACCAATGTAGTCCTTAATCCATTAGGTAATTTATAAAGAATACAGCCAACAGAGCCTGTTGGCTATAGTGTTTATCTTATTGATTTTATAGTGAATCCAGATATTTTTCTGCATCAAGGGCTGCCATGCAGCCGAAACCTGCAGAGGTAATTGCTTGTCTGTATACATGATCAGCAACATCCCCACAGGCAAAAACTCCGGGTATAGAGGTACTTGTTGCCATACCATCCAGTCCGGATTTGATGGTGAGATAGCCGTCTCTCATCTTTAATTGGTCGGTGAATAAAGAGGTATTGGGGGTATGACCAATGGCGATAAAAACGCCATCAAGAGTTAATTCTTCTTTTTCATTAGTCAGAACATTGCGAATGGAAACGCCCGTTACTTTTTTCCCATCACCCAGTACTTCATCAAGAGTTGAGTTCCATATCAATTTGATGTTACCGGTACGTGCTTTTTCAAACAGTTTATCCTGGAGAATTTTTTCGGAGCGTAGGGTATCTCTTCTGTGAATCAAAGTAACTGATGCAGCAATATTGGATAAATAAAGAGCTTCTTCAACCGCTGTATTTCCACCACCAATGACGCACACGTTTTTATTGCGATAGAAAAATCCATCGCAGGTTGCGCACGCAGAAACGCCTTTTCCTTGATATGCTGATTCTGATTCCAGACCCAAATATCGGGCAGAAGCGCCTGTAGCTATGATTAATGCATCACAGGTATACGTTGTGCTGTCTCCTTGCAGCGTAAAAGGCGCTTGCGCTAAATCGGCTTTGACAATATGATCAAATATAATTTGAGTTTCAAAGCGCTCAGCATGCTTTTGCATCCGTTCCATCAGAGCAGGACCTTGCAGACCCTCAACGTCGCCAGGCCAGTTATCTACCTCGGTGGTTGTCGTTAATTGACCACCCGGTTCCATACCCGTTATTAATACCGGGTTTAAATTGGCTCTTGCGGCATAGACTGCGGCCGTGTAACCTGCTGGACCTGAACCAAGTATGATTAAGCGGTGGTGATTGCTTGTGCTCATCGTCTCTGCCTTCCTTATATTTTGTGTTAAGATGGCAAATATTATGACAAAAACGAAAATAATAAAATACCTATGGCAAAACAAGACTCGGGAAAACAGGCTGGAGCCCCTAAAAAATCCATGCCAAATTATATTGTAAAACGCTTGAGTGAAGGCGGTTTTATACTTATTTTATCCATCGCACTTTTTGTACTTTTATCGCTATTTACTTATAAAGTGAGTGATCCTGGCTGGTCGCATGCTACCCGCCCCGGAGTTGATATAGCCAATGCTGGTGGGCAAGTTGGTGCTTATCTGGCGGATGCCTTGTATTTTGCTTTTGGATACTTTGCATTTTTGTTGCCTATAGCATTTGTTTATGTTGCTTGGGCGTTATTAAAAGATTTTCATGCGTTAAAGTCCTTCGATAAAACAGTTTTGATGATTCGTTCAGCTGGATTTATTCTGATGGTAATGGGGGGATGTGGACTACTAACTCTTCAACCAGAAATCAAAGCAGTGGATTCTATTCATAGCGCTGGAGGAATAATAGGCCAGGCGGTGAGCAACGGTTGGTATCAGATGTTAAATTTTCAGGGCGCCACTCTTGTTTTATTGGCCATGCTTTTAGTGGGAACAACATTGCTAACAGGCTTATCCTGGCTTATCTCGATAGAACTCATTGGCAAGTATTCTCTAGTAGGCATTAATGCCTCGTATAAGGCTCTGAAGCACGTCATAACCTTATTTAAAGGAAGAATGCCCTCCATTACCATTAACTCCAAAGAACGTACTGTGGCGACATCAGAAGCTCCCAGTAAAGAAAAATCAGTACCTCAATTATTTAGGCCGAAAAAGGAAAAAGAACGAGATCGCGAAAAGGCACCTCCGGTTCTCATCCTTCCGGAAGAAGCCAAACCCGAGGTGATAAAAAACGTGCGAGAGCCCAGAGAAATCCGTCCTCCCAAGTTGACTTCATCGGGTACCTTACCTGGGCTAAATTTATTGGATAAAGGTCAACCTGGAAAGCCTATGGGTGGATATA
This sequence comes from Legionella sp. km535, assembly GCF_003990085.1. NCBI lineage: Bacteria > Pseudomonadati > Pseudomonadota > Gammaproteobacteria > Legionellales > Legionellaceae > Legionella > Legionella sp. km535. The sequence continues at coordinate 112,938 of NZ_RZGU01000008.1, forward strand.
CCCATCAGGAACTGGAAAATGTTTCTCGAGATGTGGAACAGCATTTATTGGATTTTGGTATTCAGGCCGATGTGGTAGCCGTTCATCCAGGGCCAGTAGTCACCCGATTTGAATTGCAGCTTGCAGCCGGTGTTAAAGTGAGTAAATTAACCGCTTTGGCCAAGGATTTAGCGCGTTCACTGTCGGTGATTTCTGTCCGTGTAGTGGAAGTTATACCTGGGAAAACTGTGGTTGGCCTTGAGTTACCAAACCACTCGCGTGAAGTGGTTCGTTTATCGGATGTACTGTCTGCTGACGTTTATCAACAAGCACATTCACCCCTTACATTGGCACTGGGCGTGGACATTGCCGGTCACCCTATGATAGTGGATCTGGCGAAAATGCCCCACCTGTTAGTGGCAGGGACTACTGGCTCAGGGAAGTCAGTGGGTATTAATGCGATGATATTGAGCATTCTTTTTAAAGCATCACCTGAGCAAGTTCGTTTGATTATGGTGGATCCCAAGATGCTTGAATTATCCGTCTATGATGGCATCCCTCATTTATTAACCCCTGTTGTTACCGATATGAAAGAAGCCGCAAGCGCATTGCGTTGGTGCGTTGAGGAAATGGAACGAAGGTACAAGCTGATGGCCGCTCTGGGAGTCAGGAATTTGGCTGGTTTTAACACTAAAATTGCAGAAGGAATTGCTCAGGGCGAACCGCTTGTTAATCCATTATGGAAACCCGTAGACTCTATGGACACTACAGCGCCTCAATTACAAGCGCTTCCCTATGTCGTTGTAGTTATCGATGAGCTTGCTGACATGATGATGGTGGTTGGCAAAAAAGTAGAGCAGCTGATTGCACGTATTGCTCAAAAAGCTCGGGCAGCGGGAATACATATGATTCTTGCTACACAACGACCTTCTGTGGATGTATTGACTGGATTGATAAAATCCAATATCCCAACCCGTATTTCATTTCAAGTATCATCAAAAATTGATTCTCGTACTATACTTGACCAACAGGGTGCAGAGCAGTTATTAGGCCATGGTGATATGTTGTATTTGGCTCCTGGAAGCGGTGCTCCCTTGCGTGTGCATGGCGCATTTGTGGATGACAAAGAGGTGCACCGTATCGCTGATGATTGGCGTTCCAGAGGTGAGCCAGATTATATTGAAGACATTTTAAAAATGACCAATGATGGTGAAGGTGGCATGGACGATGAAGGTCAATCAACAGAAGATGATGATCCTTTATATGATCAAGCCGTAGAATTTGTTATTCAAACACGAAAAGCAAGTATTTCTGCGGTACAGAGAAGATTAAAAATTGGATACAATCGTGCAGCACGAATGGTTGAAGAGATGGAGCGAACGGGAATTGTTGGTCCATTGGATGGTGGATACCGGGATGTTCTGGTTTCATCGGTAACTGAGGAATGAACATGAAAAAATTAGCTGTATTGATCCTGGTCTGCTTTTCGGGCAGTTTGTTTAGCCAGACCTCGGGGGAGTTATTGCAAGAGAAGCTTAATTCCATTAAAACCATGAGTGCACATTTTAATCAGATAGTCAAAGCTAAAAAGAAAGAAGTGTCTCGTTCATCGGGTACCATGGCCTTACAGAGACCAGGACGTTTTCGTTGGCAAACCATTGATCCCATGGAGCAACTTGTTGTTGCCGATGGAACAAAAATGTGGGTCTATGATGTGGATTTAGAGCAGGTCACTGTAAAAAAGCAGGAAAAAGGCCTGGGTGGAACTGCTGCTTTATTTTTGAGCGGTTATGATGATACCGTCACCAGAGATTTTGATGTAACTCAAAAAGAAGTGGGTCAGGTCATTACTTTTAATTTGAAATCGAAATCTCCTAAAGAAAATTTCCAACAGATTAAATTGATTTTTACTAATGAACAATTAACCGGACTGGAGTTGTATGACCAGTTAGGGCAGGTGACTACGGTTAAATTAGTCCAAATAAAATCCAATCCCAAGTTACCTGCCAAGTTGTTCCAGTTTAAGCCTCCTAAAGGGGTCGATCTGGTGCAGCAATAAGCACCATTTGGGCATATAGGGTATTTACGAATGAGTTTGTTTAATACGGAGCCTACACCGCCCCTGGCTGAGTTTTTAAGGCCCAAGCATCTGGATGAGGTGATTGGACAAAAGCATTTACTCGGCGAAGGCAAACCCTTGCGATTGAGTTTTATGGGGCAAAAACTTCACTCCATGATACTCTGGGGGCCACCTGGGGTAGGTAAAACAACAATTGCAAGGTTAACAGCGCAGGCTTTTGATTGTGAGTGGATTGCCTTGTCTGCGGTGTTCTCAGGGGTTAAAGAGATCCGAGCTGCAATGGAGCAGGCGCAAGATCATTTAATTCATAATAAGCAGACTATATTGTTTATTGATGAAATACACCGCTTTAATAAAGCGCAACAAGATGCATTGTTACCCTATACTGAATCTGGACTTGTCACTTTTATCGGGGCGACTACAGAGAATCCTTCATTTGAAGTCAATTCAGCGTTGCTGTCCCGTGCACAGGTCTATGTCTTAAAATCATTGACTGATGATGAATTAAACGAGTTGTTTCAACGAGCTTATTCAACTGTTTTGTCTCATCTGCAATTCGACAGCCAGGCACTGGAAGACATTATCGCCTGTTCTGATGGTGATGCGCGAAGGCTGCTTAATTTGCTCGAACAAATTAATACTGCCTGTGCTGCAATGAATGTGACCGCAGTAACCCATGAATTTGTAATGAATGCTTTGGCACCAAACTCCAGGCGCTTTGATAAAGGCGGCGATAATTTTTATGATCAGATTTCAGCATTGCACAAATCCGTTCGTGGTTCTGATCCTGATGCCGCACTCTATTGGTTATGCCGTATGCTTGATGGTGGAGTTGATCCGCATTACCTTTCAAGGAGGATAGTTCGAATGGCCTGGGAGGATATTGGATTAGCTGATCCAAAGGGGATGCAAATTGCCAACGATGCCGCAATGACTTATGAGCGTTTGGGATCTCCCGAAGGGGAGTTGGCTTTGGCTCAGGCGGTTATTTATCTCGCGGTTGCTGCGAAAAGCAATGCAGGATATCTTGCGTTTAATCAGGCCATGTCTTTTGTAAAAAAAGATAAATCCAGAGAGGTTCCTGTTCATTTGCGCAACGCCCCTACCCAATTATTAAGCGAGTTAGGACATGGGCGCGAATATCGTTACGCTCATGATGAACCACACGGTTACGCTGCAGGAGAACACTATTTTCCAGACGGAATTAAAGATCCCCAATGGTATAAGCCTGTACCAAGAGGCTTGGAAATCAAAATCGCTGAAAAGCTGGCATTTTTAAATCAATTGGATGATGAGTCTAAAGGTTAAAGCGCTTTGGTCATTGTTCAGGCCTATTAGGGACAATGTCTTGGTAAATTCATCAATTTTGTTGTATCGATCGTTGCAATCATACGCCAAATACAGTCAAAGAGCTGTTTGTGGGACACGTATCACTGTGTTAAACATGACTTTTCTTGGTCATTGAACAGCGCATATTCATTTTTTTTTTCAACCCATTGATTTTTTAATGAATTTTCATGTATAACAATATGTCTTAAAAATAAAAGGAATTAGAATCATGCAAAAAAGTTGCAAATTAGCTTCAGTTTGTCTTTCATTAGGCATTTCAACCATAGCTGCTGCTGGGACAATGGGGCCTGCTGTTCAGTCAGAATCATGGTATCTTACTGGTGGAGCTGGTGCTTCCTGGTCAAATGATGCCGATATTACTGTTGACTCTACAATATGGGATTTTTCCAATCAAGGTTACTCAGATAATTTAGGTTCTTCTGCGCTGTTATTTTTTGGAGTAGGCCGATACATTACTGATTATCTTCGTGTTGACGCTCGATTTGAACACAGAGGCGATTATGATTATTCAAGATATCAGACCGGTGCAAATACTGGCGTGACTGGATTTACCGGTGATGAACGGACACGAAAATTTAAATTGGACAGTAACAGCGTCATGGTAAATGGTTGGGTTGATCTGGGTACGCTCAATTCAAAATTATTATGGCAAGTGGGAACTTTTTCAGTTCAACCTTTTGTCGGTGCAGGAATTGGTGTTGATTATTTGAATGTCAAAGACTTTAGAACCATAACGGCTCCATTTGGAGTAGGCCGCACAGAAATCGCTTCGGTAAATCAAACAAGTACAGATAGTGAGTTTGCCTGGCGAGTAGGGGCAGGTCTTACCGCTCAATTAACACAACGAACTTCATTGGCTATTGGTTACGACTATTTTGATGGTGGCAATATTCCATTTCCTGACTACATCCTGTCGTCATTATCTGCGCCAAGTGGAAGAACTGGTGTTAACGTGACTCCCTGGAAAGGTTCCTTTACAGCAAATGAGGTTTATGCAGAGTTACGCGTTCTCATCTAATGGCGAGCCTTGCTTGATGTATCATGATCTTCTGATACATCATTTAAGAGCGTTTAAGTCGATTTCATGGTTAGCCCATGAAATCGATGCTTATTGAAATAAAATAGGTTCAAAGGTGAGCTCTTCTGAATAGACTTCTATTGAATTCCTACTCAGTGTCAAAATTATGACTGGCAATCAGGTGCTGATGACCATTCTCGTTTTAATGTACCTGTAAATACCCACATACCTTTTTATAGTTCTCAATCTTTGATTCATTTGATGAAAATCTGATCCCACCTATACTTGCTCGCCCTCCCGATTAACCTTGGGGTATGTATTTAGAAACTGGAGAAGCTTTATCGAGAACAGTTGATCAGTTGTTTTAATTTGATGCCATGTCAAATTTTCTTTGAATCAATGAATTAGCTTGCGTCTTTTTTAAAACCGGAAATTTTTAATTGAGTAATTATATGATTTTAAACATATTTTCATTTTGGCGTGAAATTTGCTAAAGTCATTATTAACTAACTTATTCATTCATCTTTATATGGACTATTGTAATTACCAGACTTGTGCGGTTAAACCTCAGATTGAATTTTCTGAATGGGATATTCTGTCCAGTTTACCTAATGCGCTTGTGATATTAAATGCTCAAGGGCGTGTGGTTTGGTTAAATCCTTGTGCTGAAGCGATGCTTGGTTATGGACTAACAGGCTCCTTATGGCTGGATGTCATTCAACGGGCATTTGTTCCACGAGCTGATGATGGTCATGAAGTGTCTTTGGCGGATGGACGACGAGTACATGTTGCTATTTCATCTCTTGATAGTTTGCCAGGTATCTTAATTACCCTATCGGATATTACTGCGACACGAGATTATGAGAAAGCGAGAGAAAATGAGAAAAGGCTGGTGTCTATAGGAACAATGACCGCCCAGCTGGCTCACCAAATCAGAACCCCTTTGTCATCTGCTATTTTATATACTGAGCATTTAAATAATATTCTCGACCTTGATCCCCGTATAAAAAATTGGATACGCCGCTTACAAGAGTGTCATGGGAGTATCGAACAACAAATTCAAGATTTACTGTTGTTTGCCCGAGGCACATCCATAAAACCAGTCTTGATGGATATGACTTATTGGTGCTCTCAATTAATGCAAAGAGCTCAGCCTTACATAGAGTCTTCTTCGGTATTATTCAAAGTGAACAATCAATTAATAACACGTGAATCATCCATTCACGGAGAGTCATTAATTGGAGCAGTTTTGAATCTGGTAATCAATGCTTTGCAATCAGAAGCTACAGAAATACATTTAACACTTGCATCTATGGATGATTCAGGTATACAAATATCAGTAGAGGATAATGGAAAGGGGATGAGTGACGAGGTAAAAACACAGGCCTTTTCACCGTTCTTTACCACTAAAGCACAAGGAACTGGTTTGGGATTAGCGGTTGTTTTTGCAGTTGTGAAAGCTCATGGAGGTAAAGTGACCTTAGAATCTGTTGAAGGCGAAGGTACACAGGTAAACTTGTATATACCCGGTATGAACAGAGTCGAATGAAACGAGAATAAAGGATATTTATGAGCCATGTTTTAATTGTTGAAGACGATCCGGTTTTAAGAGAAGCTCTTGCTGAGACTATGACTATTTCAGGTCATACCTACATTACAGCCAAGGATGGGAAAGAAGCCTTAACCTTGCTTGACTTGCATAATCCTGCTGTGGTTTTAACAGACATTCGCATGGATAAACTGGACGGTAATCAATTGCTGGCAGAACTTCATAAAAAAAGACCAGGATTACCCGTTATATTAATGACTGCTTATGGATCTGTAGAAGATGCTGTTAATGCAATACGCCACGGTGCCGTGGATTACTTAACAAAACCATTCAGCGCTCAGGTATTAATTGAAAAAATCAATCAATTCATTAAAGTCGAAGTGGATGATAGTGGCGAGCCTATAGCGCAAGATCCAAAAAGTCAGGCTTTACTCACTATGGCTTTAAAGGTCGCACAATCAGATGTTGGCGTGATGATTAGTGGAGAAAGCGGAACAGGTAAAGAAGTATTGGCTCACTTTATACACGATCATTCTCCACGAAAAAAACAGCCCTTTATTGCGATTAATTGCGCGGCAATTCCAGAACAAATGCTTGAAGCAACCTTGTTTGGTTATGAAAAAGGTTCATTCACCGGGGCCTATAAATCGACTCCCGGGAAATTTGAACAGGCTCAAGGAGGCACTTTACTACTGGATGAAGTGAGTGAAATGTCTTTAAGTTTACAAGCGAAATTATTAAGAGTATTACAAGAGAAAGAGGTAGAGCGTATCGGCTCAAATAAAATGATCAGTCTGGATGTTCGAATTCTTGCTACCACCAACAGACAGTTAAAGGATGAGGTGCAGGCCGGACGTTTTCGAGAAGATTTGTTCTACAGGCTCAACATTTTTCCTCTGCAATGGCACCCATTAAGAGAGAGAAAAAACGACATTATTCCATTGGCTAATTATTTGATTCGAAAACATTGTCAACACAAACAACCTGTAGTTCCGGTGATTAGCCCAACCGCACAAAAACTGATGTTGTCTTATCCCTGGCCGGGTAATGCCAGAGAACTGGATAATGTGATTCAACGAGCTTTGGTACTACAAACTCAGGGAATCATTGAAGGAGAGCATTTACAGCTATCATTAACCTCCACACTGACATCTGAAACAACGGTCACAGCAAGCAGTAAAAATTTACAGATTCATGAATTTGAATTGATTGAAAAAACGTTATTGGAACATGAAGGAAACAGACAACGGGTAGCAGCATTATTAGGTGTGAGTGAACGAACTTTGAGATATAAGCTGGCTAAAATGCGTGAAGAAGGTTATACCGTTTAACTAACAGAACATTCATTACGCTGTTTTTGATGATTGAGTTGATTGCAATGAATGAAGATAAGGGGCAGGGAAGTGAGCGATATAAATACTGTAAATTTATTGAATCAAATTCGAACCATGTCTGCTCAGGCAGAAGGGACTGTCAATCAGGCTGATGCGAACCAGACACCATTCAGTCTGGTGTTTCAAAAGGCATTGAGTCAAGTTAATGAAATGAGTCAAGCCTCAGATGCATTGAAAACACGATTCGAACTGGGTGATCCTAATGTCAGTCTGGGTGAGGTGATGGTTGCCAGCCAAAAATCAAATTTGGGTTTCGAAGCAACTTTGCGGGTTAGAAATAAAGTTGTCCAGGCGTATCAGGACATCATGAATATGCCTGTATAATGCAGGTGATTCGATGAAATCCATGGACTAATTTTTTTAGAATCAGGATAAAATTACAGGAGTTTATAATGGCATTGGCTGATAATGCTTCTACTGCGGCAGCGAAATTTGCAAGCTTATCTATCCCTCGCCAAATTGGTTTGCTGGTCGGTTTGGCTGCAAGCGTCGCTATAGGTTTGGCCGTAGTTTTATGGTCTCGCGATCCGAGTTACATCCCTCTATACAGTCAATTAAATCCTCGAGATACCTCTGAAGTCCTGGCGGTTCTGGAGAGGAGCGGTATTGAGTACAAAATCGATCAAAATAACGGTGTTTTGCTTGTGTCTGCAGATGAATTACAAAGTGCTCGATTAAAACTGGCGGCTGAAGGATTGCCTCGTGATTCCAGCGGTACTGAAGCGATGTTTGCTGGAAATGGAACATTTAACAGCAGTCAATTTATGGAAAATGCTCGTTATAAACAAGCTCTTGAAACAGAGCTGGCGCGAACGATCAGTAAATTTAATGACATTAAATCAGCGCGCGTTCATTTGGCTATTCCCAGAGAGTCTGCATTTGTCAGAGACAGTCAGCAACCTAGCGCTTCAGTATTTATCGATGTTTATTCAGGAGTGGAGCTTAAAAAACACACTATTGCGGCTATAGTCAATCTGGTTGCCTCAAGCATACCCAGTTTAAGTGCAAGCAGAGTCACTGTAGTGGATCAAGATGGTCAGTTACTTAATGAGGGAGCTGGACAGACGTTATTTTCAGACACAGAGCGTTTTCTTGATTATCGACAAACATTGGAACAACAATATTCACAAAAAATTCAGGACATTTTAACTCCGATACTCGGGTATGGGCGAGTACGAGCGAAAGTATCCGCGGATATTGATTTTACCAGTTATGAACAGACTCAGGAGTTGTTTAATCCTGAACAGTCGTCTTTGCGCAGTGAACAAACCATGCAGGAACAACGGAATGCTAGTAATGCTGCCAGTGGTGTTCCAGGTTCTCTCTCTAATGTTCCATCACCAAATCCTGCACTTGGACAAAAAAATGTTCCCCCTAAAACTGGAGCTAACGGCGCTAATGCTGCTAATGGCGCTGCACCCCAGCAAACGACTACGGATCAAAGTCAAGCAAGCGATATTCGAACTCAAAGTACAAAAAACTTTGAATTGGACAAAACAGTGAGTCATACCAAAAATCAGCCAGGTACCATTAAGAGGTTATCGGTTGCAGTTCTGGTTGATAATCGTGCTGTGATGAATGATAAAACTAAAAAAATGGAGAAAAAACCATTAACTCCTCAGGAAATTGAGCAGATCAAGTTACTTGTGTCAGATGCAATAGGTCTTAATGCAAAAAGAGGCGATAGTTTGAATGTGATCAACAGCAGTTTTGTGAAACCTGATCCTATAGAAAGACTGCCCGATGAGCGCTTTTGGCAAAAGGACAGTTTTTGGTCCATAGTGAAGCAAGTAGCGGGTGCATTATTTTTACTTGCTTTGATCTTTGGTGTGTTTAAACCCATGTTAAAGACTTTGGCAAGTAACAAGAGTGAAGAAGAAGCGAGTTTAAAATTAACTGATGAGTCAGGCCAGGATAATCAACTCGGTTTAAACGAAATCAGCGATTATGAGTCTCAATTGAATTTATTACGCCAGGTGGTGGATAAAGAACCTAAGCGCGTTGCTCAGGTTGTTAAAACATGGGTTGACAGAGGTTAGCTATGGACGGAATAGAACGTGCAGCAATTTTGTTACTTAGTATGGGGGAGAAAAATGCCTCTGAAGTACTTAAACATTTAGAGCCGCGACAGGTTCAAAAGGTAGGTATGGCTATCTCCTCTTTGAGTTCGGTCAGTAAAGCTAAAATGCAATCTGTTTTAGTTGATTTCATCAGTGCCATAAGTGATCAGACCAGTTTGACTGTGGACACGGAACATTATTTGCGAACAGTACTTATTGAAGCTTTGGGTTTAGAAAAAGCCACTCCTTTTATCGACAGGATTTTGATCTCTCATAAAGACAGTGGCTTGAATAAATTAAAATGGCTTGACGGCCGGCTGATTGCCGATGTGATACGTAATGAACATCCACAGATTATCGCCACCATATTAATTCATCTTGATTGTGAACAATCAGCTGAAGTGGTCAGCTATTTCAGTGCAGAGAAACGCGCTGAGGTATTATTACGAATGTGTAATATTGACACAGTTAAGCCAGAAGCGATTTCTGAACTGGGTAAAGTTATAGAAAAACAATTGAGTGGTCAAACGGTTGGAAAATCGACTTCAGTGGGTGGAATTAAAACTGTTGCTGATGTGATTAACTTTCTCGATGGCGCTATGGAAGAAGAGGTCCTGGAAAAGATAAAAGATTGGGATGAGGATCTGAGTGATAAAATCCGCGATAAAATGTTTGTTTTTGAAAACCTTGTTGATATGGACGATAGAAGTGTCCAGATTTTATTGCGTGATGTGACCTCAGAGCAACTAAAAGTAGCGCTTAAAGGAACTACTGAAACAACACGGGATAAAATTTTTTCAAACATGTCCAAGCGCGCCGCAGATTTGCTGCGTGATGACATTGAAGTACAAGGCCCTGTTAAAATAAGCGATGTGGAACGTGCGCAAAGAGAGATTCTTGCAATCGCCAGAGGCCTTGCTGAGGACGGCAAGATTTCTCTTGGATCCAAGGGCGGTGACGAACTGATTTAAACATTTCCTCGAGTGAAGATTGGGTTAATCGTGGCGTTTAAGATGATTGAAGCGCCATTTTTAGAGTTCATTAATTGATACCAGATTCGGGTTATGACGCCAGGAAATTAATAAACAAGAAAAAGTCGTTCTTGCGTTTATGACACTGAGTAAATGATTCTGTATTCATCTTAAATTACAAGGTATTTTAGAATATGTCTAAAGAATTTCAGCCTTTTCCTATGGGATCTGACACTAAGGGGTTTAACACCTGGGATTATCAACATGTCAAAGCTGATGAGCCATCAAAACCTGATTTGGAAGCGCAATTAAATGAGCAAATTGCACAATTAAAGCAGGAGGCAATTGAAAAAGGTTTTGCAGAAGGAATGAGACAAGCTCATGAGGAGATCGATTTAAAAAGAGCAGAATTGGTTCAATGGATTGAATGGTTCAAAAATCCAGTTCAGCTGCTTGATGAACAATTAATCCAAGAGGTGATTAACACGTTGATTTGGTTGAGCCAATATTGTATTGGGATTGAACTTACAGTACACCCGGATAAATTTAAAATGCTCTTCAACGAAATAAAAAAGGAGTTGCCATCCTTAAGTGGAGCCACGATTTTGGGGATGCATCCCCAAGATATCGAGTGGGTTAAATCTGAAATTGGTGAGAAAGATGTACCTGGAATTACTGATGCTTTATTTGCAGATCCCGCCTTAAATAGAGGTGATTTTTATCTAAAGGGGCAGCATAGTGAGTTGGATGGCAGATTACACACCCGATTAACCACTTTATTTGCCCAATACATCAATAAGGACCACCTTAACGAGCCCTTTGAACCTCTGAATTCAGGATTGGATAATGGCTCTTTATAAGTCAAAATTATACCAGATCCTTTCGGATATTAGGCAGATCAAACACTCTGGATTAATGCATTGTGGCAGAATCAGTCGCGCTGTAGGTTTAACTCTTGAGGCAAAAGGTTTTAATCAACCGATAGGTGCGCGCTGCCTGGTTACTGTAGATGATTCACGTTCAGTTGAGGCTGAAGTGGTAGGATTTAGCAATGATAGTGTGTATTTAATGTCTATAGACACAATACAGGGACTGGCACCAGGGATGATGATCAGCCCTACAGGGCGGATTGCGCAAGTGGGGGTTGGGTTTCAATTACTTGGACGCATATTAAACGGTTCCGGTTTGCTGATCGATGATGGACCTTCCCTTGATTTAGTCAATTCCTACTCGCTTATTAGCCCAATTATCAATCCTTTAAAACGAGCTCCTGTGGACACGCCTTTGGATGTCGGTGTTCGGGCAATTAATGGATTATTAACGGTAGGTCGTGGACAGCGTATAGGTTTATTTGCAGGAAGTGGAGTCGGAAAGTCTGTTTTATTGGGTATGATGACCCGCTTTACTAATGCGGATGTGGTTGTTGTGGGTTTGATAGGTGAGCGTGGGAGAGAAGTTAAAGAGTTTATAGAATTTAACTTGGGCGAGGAAGGGCTTAAGAGGGCTGTAGTTGTTGCCGCACCTGCGGATGAGAGCGCATTGATGCGGTTGCATGGAGCCATGGTTGCTACAAGTATCGCTGAGTATTTCCGTGATCAGGGAAAGCATGTATTACTGCTTATGGATTCTTTGACTCGATTTGCCCAGGCACAAAGAGAAATTGCCTTATCCATAGGAGAGGCTCCAGCAACCAAGGGTTATCCTCCCTCGGTATTTGCCAAACTTCCCAAATTGGTAGAGCGTGCAGGAAATGGCATGCCAGGAAAAGGTTCAATAACGGCATTTTATACCGTATTAGCTGAAGGGGATGACTTGCAGGATCCCATCGCTGATGCCGCAAGAGCCATTCTGGATGGGCATATTGTTTTAAGCCGATCGCTAGCTGAAGAGGGTCAGTACCCGGCAATTGATACAGAAGCGTCGATCAGCCGAGTGATGCAATCCATCGTGTCTGATGAACAGATGAAAGACACCTTAATGTTTAAAAAACTGATATCAATTTATGAAAAAAATAAAGATTTGATATTACTTGGCGCATATGCAAAGGGGAGTGATCCTTTGCTGGATAAAGCTGTTTTGGTTATAGATAGATTTAAAGAGTATATAACCCAGGGTATAAATGATCGGGTAACGTATAAGGACAGTGTGTCACAGCTTTCACAATTGATTTCAACTTCTATCGGAGCTAGTTAATGAGTCAGCGCCTGGATCGTTTAAATCAGTTACTCCATTTAAAAAATGAAGAAACCAATCACGCTTTAATAGAGCTGAGAAAATCAAAAGAGCAATTTAACCAAAATAAATTACGCCATGAGCAGCTCGTCGTATATCGTCAAGATTATTTACATCAACTGGAACAAATAGGTCATGAGGGCAGTACCGTAGGAAGATTAAGAAATCGTATTGATTTTATTAGTCATTTAGATACTGCTTTAATACAATTGAATTCTCATTTGGCTCAATTGGCTAAAACCAGAAGTAAACTGGAGATGAATTATAAACTCGCAAAAGCAGCAGAAGAGGGTGTAGCCAAACTCATTGAACGGGTTAAAAAAGAGGAACAAATTAAATTAGAACGGCGCGATCAAAAAGAAAGTGATGAGTATGCGCAAAAGCAATGGTATAGTAAAAAAACTTATGACGAATCAAACCCTTTCGGTGAATAGTATAATAAAGAAAATTTGGATAGCTTTGGCTATCTTGATTATATTAGCGGCTGTTTTCTCAAGCATATTCCGCTCATTAACTCCTTGGGCGAAACAATACAAAGGTGAAGTAGAGCAGCACTTGAGTCTTCTTTTAGGCCAACCTGTTACTGTTCAAACGATGGAAACAGGATGGTATTGGTTTCAACCGGTGCTTAAGTTAAAGCAAGTCAGCATTGATGGCGATAAAAAGAACCCATTACATTTACAGCAACTGCTGGTCGGGATTAACTTATTTAAATCACTTTGGTATTGGCGTATCCAGCCGGGCGTTCTTTATATTGATGATATTCATCTTAAATTTCGTGAGAAAGCGGGACATTGGAGCATAGATGGCATTTCTCCAGCCTCGATTAAAGATAATGAGTTTACCCCGGAACAGACAAAGCTCGTGTTAGGTTGGCTTTCCCAACAAGAACGATTAATCATTAAGCATGTTTCAGCTCATTTTTATTTTAGTGATGGTGGATTAATTCCAGTTAGCGGACTCAATGTTTCCATTGTGAATCGAGGTGGCCGTTATAAAATTCGCGGTGAGGCGCGATTGGAGCAGACCAACAGTACTGAATTTCAACTGCTCGGGGATGTACGTTTTGATCTGAATCATTTTGAGAATACTCAAGGACAAATCTATTTTGCTGCAAAACACATTGTTCCAGCTCAATGGCAACATGTTTTTCCAAATACCACAGAGCAATTGGAAGGGGGCAAAGGTGACTTGGCTGTTTGGCTCGATCTCGATAAGGGTACGGTTACATCAGTTCAAGCTCATGTGAAATTAAAACGGTTAGCCTGGCGTTTAACCAATAAAAAAACAAGTGAGTTAATTCAATCCTTTTATGCCAATCTCGCATGGAAACCAAAGGCTAATGGCTGGGAATTTCAGGCCGATCACATTAAATTGCGTGCTGCTGGCATCAGTTGGCCAGAGAATCAATTATTAATTCATTACAACAAGCCAGACAATCAATACCAGATCTTTGTTAAATCCATTATTGTTGAATCCTTGTTAACCGATGCAATTAACTGGCCTTCTTCCATAACCGAGTTATTACAGGCCAAGCCGCATGGTGTTTTAACTGATACTCAATTGTTTATAAAAGATAAAGAAGTCAATTATATTCTTACCCGATTTGAGCATGTAGGCTGGAATGCAATTAAAACGGTTCCTGCAATAGAAAATCTTTCGGGTGCGCTAAACTGGCAGCCGCAGGAAGGGCGGCTTGAGCTGGATTCAGAGAAGGTATCGGTCAAAGTAAAAGATTATCCTCTTCAGCAATTGGATCTTTTTAATGGAGCAGTTGATTGGAAAGAACTGGGTAATGGATTCAAGGTAAGCATTGAGCGATTAATAATGAGTAAACCTGATTTGACCATCAGTGCGCAGGGCGTGATTGATCAGGTAACCCGAAATTCTGTTGGACACGTACGTCTCGATGCTGATTTTTCTGGAAAAAATTTGCAACAATGGACTGCTTTTCTGCCTAAAGAATATTTGAAACCAAAATTGTATTTGTGGCTGACCACCGACATCAAACGAATAGCCAACGCAACGGGAACCATTCGCTTTAATGGTTTTCTTAATGACTTTCCCTTTGACAACAATAATGGAGAATTTTCCATAGTCAGTCATGGCAGCGGGGGCGAATTGTTTATTACTTCCAAGTGGAAGTTAATAACAGATCTGGAGGGTTATATTCGTTTAAAAAATCGCAATCTTGAGATTGATTTGGTGCATGGTGACTTTCAGGGAGTTCCTGTGAATCAAATGCATTTACGAATTGATGATATAGGCAAGGATAAAGAAACGCTGTTAATACATGGCATAATCCATGGCAAAGCGCAAAAAATGTTGAACTTTGTTTTGGCCTCTCCATTAGAACAAAAACTGGCTGCGTTAAAGCGGCTGGCCGTTGCTGGTTTAGTATTATTAAATTTGCGACTTGAACTGCCATTATACCCCGAGAATGATGACAACCTTGTCAGGGGAGATCTGGCTTTTGAAAACAACACTATTGCAGTAAAACATCAAATGGGGGCAATTAAGGTTGAGGATGTGCGTGGTGATTTATCATTCGATGAAGAAGGGGTGACTCATAGTGCTTTGGAGGCAAATGCCTTTGGTTTTCCTTTAAACATCAAAATTAAATCGGTTAAAAAACCAGAACCAGAAACCTCTGTTCTTGTTGATGGTGAGTGTACCGTCGACTCTTTAAAAAAACAGTTTGATATTCCCTTATTATCCGTGCTTAAGGGGATGTTTTCTGTCAAGGCAACCATTAAGTTGACTGATGATCCTAATGATATGGACAGTGTTGTGCTTCAATCCAATCTTAAGGGGTTGGCGGTAAATCTGCCCTCGCCGATGGGTAAACCTTTTGATACTCAAGTTCCTTTGGTAGTGAAACTGGATTTTAACCCTAAAAAAGCAATACGATTACGATCGAACTACAATGGTCGTTTAAGTTCTGATGTTTTGATGCAAGTCAATAAAGGGGGGCTTGTATTTAAGTCAGGACAAATTCGATTGGGAAGTTCGGAAGCTATTTATCAAGAGAAGCCTGGCCTGTCTGTAGTGGGTACTTTAGATGGCTTTGATTTATATGAATGGAAAAAAGTATACGATTCATTTGCAACGGAACAAACGGGCTCATCTTTATTAGCACAACTTCGAATCATTAATGTTACCTTGGGCAAGTTAAGCTTCCTCAATCAGCATTTTGATAACATGGCGGTGAAAGCTAAAATCCTTCCTGATGGCGGTTGGGCGTTTAATCTGAATCAGAAGAACATAGCAGGTGATTTGACTTATCGAACAGCAACACATTCTTTGAGTGGTTTTATTAAATATTTGCATTTAACTTCGTTTGAAAAAAACGGCAAATATTCCGAGCGAACAGTAAGGTCGAGTCCAGATCAAATCCCTAACCTCAATTTACGCATTGACAACTTCTCGCTAGGGAGCAAGCAGATAGGTAATATGACTCTGAAAAGTCAATCTTCACCCGAACGCTGGTTAATTGATTATTGCAGAATTGATTCACCATTTTATCAGGCTAATATTAATGGGGAATGGACACAAAAAGGAAAGATCAATCAATCAAAGATGCAGGTGAAACTGCATTTAAATGATTTGGCTAAAAGTCTGGAATTATGGCAAATTACTCCGGCAGTTGATGCAGGCAAAGGCGATATGGAGTTTAATGGCGGTTGGAAGGGGACTTTGTATGATTTTTCTCTGGCTTCATTAAATGGAACCATGTACCTTCAGCTTAAAAATGGTCGAATAACTCATTTGAGTCCTGAAACAGAGGAAAAGCTGGGATTAGGGAAATTATTAAGCATTTTGAGTTTACAAACGATACCTAGACGTTTGAAACTCGATTTTAGCGATTTGTCTCATCAAGGGTACAGTTTTGATGTATTTAAAGGGAATTTCACTGTAAAAAATGGCATTATGAATACACAGGACAGTTATATTGATGGTCCTGTGGCATACGCCAGCATGAAAGGTGATCTTGATTTGGTGCGTCGAATGTATGATTTGAATTTGAGTATTTCGCCTCACATTACAGCCAGCTTGCCCATAGTTGCTACGATTGCTGGTGGTCCAATTGCAGGACTCGCAGCCTGGGTTGCGAACAAGATTATTAACCAAAGCATGCAAAAAATTACGGGTTATAGTTACAAGGTGTCTGGACCATGGAATCAACCTATAGTCCAGCAATTGAGCATCGAAAAGAAAATTATCAAAAAATGATTAAATTATGCTGGCATCATTATTTTTAGTTTATTGGAAACTGGTGATATTTCAGGAAACCCCTGATAATACTCCCTATTCTCATTTTTTAATGGGAATCAGTATTTTATTCTTAACTTTGGTTATGACCATACAATGGAACTTTTCTGAACTTGAGTTTTCTGATGACTTGTTAATTACTACTTTGATTGCCCTTAGTTTGGTTTTTTCCTTTGTAGTCTATACCTTTGCTATTCTCTATTTAAGAGGCTTGGGCTCTCGATGGGTGCAGACAGTGACTTGCTTATGTACCTCCCATGCGATTATTCATCTCTTGGCCAGTCCTTTATTTTTAGTCGATTCTTATCTCGCAAATGCTCATTTTAAAAATCCACTTGTTTTATTTATTGCTGTGATATATTTATTCGTGACTTTGGGTTTGTCTGTTTGGCAATTTGTACTTACTGCCTACATCTATAAATCAGCAATGAGCAGTACCACGGTTCAATCAGTTTTGGCTGCGTTTGGTTTAATTGCAGTTAATGTATTAACGGTTACTTTTTGGCGATGAGATTATGACACATTTACATGTATTAGGTTTAAGTGGAACGTTCATGAGTGCTTTAGCTTTGCTTGCGAGAGATGCTGGATTTAAAGTGACCGGGAGCGACGCCAATTGTTATCCACCGGTAAGTGATTTGCTTGCGGCCAAAGGCATTACCTGGACTGAAGGTTATGAGGACAGTACACAGGCTTTACAAGCTGATTTGGTCGTAGTTGGAAACGCCATCAAGCGTGGAATGCCTGTTTTGGAAGCAGTTATAGAAGCAGGTAAAAATTATACTTCAGGTCCACAATGGCTTGCAGAGAATATTTTATCACGATATCAGGTCATTGCGGTTGCTGGTACCCATGGAAAAACAACCACTACCTCGATGATTGCCTGGATACTTGATAAGGCGGGATTGAATCCTGGTTTTTTAATTGGGGGGGTTGCTACCGATTTTAATACCAGCGCATGCTTGGGCAAAGGATCATGGTTTGTCATTGAGGCAGATGAATATGATTCTGCTTTTTTTGATAAGCGCCCTAAATTTATGCATTACCGACCAAGAATTGCAGTTTTAAACAATCTCGAATTTGATCATGCTGACATTTACCCCGATCTGGCAGCCATTCAACAACAATTCCATTTTTTAATGAGAACAATACCTACCAGTGGCGTCGCCATAAAACCACGAGATGACAAAGCATTGAATGAGGTTTTGGCTCGCGGCAAGTACTCTCGAGTAGAGGAGTTATCATTGACGGGTAATGCAGACTGGTCAGCGGAACTATTGGATGAAAGTGGATCTGCATTTAAAGTCCTTCATTCAGGTGAGGTAGTCGCAGAGATCCATTGGAAGTTGATTGGCCGTTTCAATATAGAGAATGCTTTGGCTGCAATTGCCGCCAGTGCCAATGCCGGTGTAAAACCTGAAGTTGCCGCACGAGCACTGGAGAGTTTTACTCCGGTTAAAAGGCGTTTGGAGGTTAAATCAAACCGTCACGGTATTACCGTGTACGATGATTTTGCCCATCATCCCACGGCGATTACTAAAACAATTGATGCGTTAACCCGCAGTAAAAGGCACCAGCGTATTTTTGCTGTCATGGAGTTTGCCTCTTATACCATGCGCACAGGTGTTCATGCCGGTGAAATGGCGCATGCTCTGGCACCTGTCGATGGTGCCTTCGTATTGGAACCTCATGATTTTGATTTGAATGAAACAGTGGCTGATTGGACCTGCCCTTATAAAATTTGTAAAAATAACGACGAGATAGTGAAGGAAATTACAGGTATTGTGAGGGAAGGAGATGCTGTTTTAGTAATGAGTAACAGGGGATTTAATGGCATTCACCAACAATTGGTAACGTCTATTGATCAACGTTATCTTTAAGGGCTGTTGATAGTTCATGTTTTGATGTCCCGTGACTTGTTCTCGGGATCCAATTAATTATTATGGGCGCAATACATTCTTGTTTTGCGCAAGATCTATCGATTCCGCGAACAAGTCGCGGAAAGTAGGCTTGAATATATTGAAATGTCAACAGTCCTTAGGTTCTGTGAACGAATTTTTAATATATTGCAAATAAGTCGTCATTGCGAACAAAGTGAAGCAATCCATTACAGCGTGTTAACGAAGATTCGATGTGGATTGCTTCGCTAACGCTCGCAACGACGGTTTTTTATGCAATAATTAAATTTTGTTCACGGAACCTAATGGATTCTTGCTTTATTTTTTCGTTATCAGATGAACGTCTTTAATACTGCTTGTGATGGCAAAGTTATCATATTGATTGGGGAATAATAGAATAAAGGTAACTACACACGTCATCCCGAACGCAGTGAGGGATCTCCTGTCGGGTGGCACAATTTTAAATAATCAATTGATACAAGTCGCCCCGCTCTTGGTTCAATGCATTAATCAAATCAAGCTTCTTTTTTCGTAACCAACTTTTAATTTATTTCTCTCGTTCAATAGCCACAACGATACTTCCACATCAAACCTACCCGTATTTTCTACGGTAATGTCACTCTCAAAATTGTAATAAAATAAACCCAAAAGTAGATTTGATGCGATGAATGATGAAAATGAATACCATTTTTTATCAAAATCCAGGAAATAACGAATAATAAAACCAAAGAGATAGTTTGTGAATAAACAATAACCCATGCGGCATTATCGTATTGAAATAATTAAAATAAACGTGATCGATTATTTTAATTCGTTAAAAAATTTGAAAAATTGACGTGATTTCCTGCAAGTAAAATGGTGATTATGTTGATTTTGATAACTCAGATAGTAACTAAAAACCTAACTGATGGTCGCTTAACTTCTTGAGCATTATTTTTAAATGAGGATATACATGACAACTGATTCTGTGATTGGGGCCTCGATAGGGGTTCTTGTTGGAGCCTGCTTTGGTTTTTTTTGCCATCGTTTAACTAAAAATTTATCGAATCAAATAACTCGCGATGATGATAAGAAAGACTTAACTAATCAGCTTGAGTCGTATAATCAAATGGTCAGGGAGGTTGATCTCGAACGAGACACCATACTTGATACGCTTGAACAAATGATGGATCTGCATTACGCACAGAGCAGTTCTGACATGCACTGTAGCGTTGTCCCTGATACATTTCGGCGGGGGAGAGAGGAAATAGAATTATTTGTTACTCGTTTTTCCCGACTTTTAAAAGATTATCCCAGATATTCAGCGGAGGAGGCTCAAGCTGACCGTGATTATCTGCCCCGTATTCACCAACAGACTTTGCAGCACCATGAGGCAGTTAAAACGTTGGCTGAAGAATGTTTCCGCCGTATTGAACCCGCGGATAAGGACCAACACAAACCAGCCGCCAGATCGTTATAGGCTGCTTTTGAAACCACAGTCTGTTGACTTTAGGAGTAACCTTCAACAGACACGAATGAAACAGGTGAACCTATGAGTACAATTCGACATGTCGCAACCGGCGGTATTCTTTCTATGGCCGTGGGGCTCTCTTTAGGCCTGGCTGCCTTTGCTACTTTATCCGTCACTCTTCCCGTTGCCCTGTTATTCGGAGCCGGGGGAGCTGTAGGTACTGCCTTGGTCTTTGGTGCTGGAGCTGCCATGGGTAATCTTTCTGCTGAAGTGGATAATAAAAGTTTAGCAGCCCAGGAATGTGAAACAGAATCAGCGAGGGCATTCAGTAGGGAATTAGATTCCGACAGGTTAATGAGCGTGATGCTCCAAATGCAGGCTCTAGAGGCGAAATTTAATACCTTACAAAATAATGTTGAGGATCTTAAAGAGACAATCGCCCTGGAGCAAGACTCGATTGATACCACCATGAAAAACCTGCTAAGGCATCAGGTATCAGTTTCGCAGCCTGAAACGCTTACCGGTCCGTCAAGAGCAGGTTTCTTTTCGAATGCAAGTCAGACTGCCGCTAACGACGCAGGTTTGGCACAGGCGGAAAGAACAAGAGGAATACGCACCAGAACAGGCTAACCAAATTGTACCATCCTCCAAAGATCTCTTGTTTTGCCCGGGAAGGATGGTGCCATAAACAAAGAAAACAAAGGAAAAACATGTCGAATTTTTTTTCAATATTATCGGTTGGTAAACATGCTCTTGGTGTGGTACCCAGAGATAAAAATTTGGATGCCTTTCCTTTAGAAAAAAGACTGGAATCTCATCCAAAAGATAGTATTGTAAGCATCAGTCTGGATGAAAACCAGGAATACACTATCCCTGCCAATCTGATTGCTTCAGCACAGGATGGATGTGTTTATGATAACGATATAAAAATTCTTGAATGGCATGTCATGAAAGAACGTTGTTTGGTTGTTACATCGTTAACGACCAGACAGGTTAACCTGTTTGCGAATTTTGAACTAAACAAATGTTTTATTAAAGCAAGCGGACCTGTGCTGATAGCCGGAAAAGTGGCGTGCGAATCGGCACTTATTATAGAAGCTGAAGCATTATGTTTAACTGAGTCTATCCAATCCAGAGGTACGGTCTTACTTTCTGCACGCCAGGGAGTGGGCCTTCTTGCGCCTGTTCAGGCGCAAAATATGTCAATTCATGCAGCTTATGTTCATCAAGAGGCAGGGCTTCAAATTTCAGGTCAACTGGATGTTTCTACTCAGTGCTTTAAACAAGACCCAACCGTTAAAACAGAGGTTGATTCATTACGCTTGATTGCCTATCAATGTGAAATGAATGGGTATCTATCGGTTAATAACGAATGCTTTTTAATCGCAGATGCCATGGTTTTGGGGCATGGACAATCAAAATCAACTTTGAAGCTGCACGGTGATCATCACATTCATGCCATAAATCTTCTCATACAGGGGGATACGCAGATTCGTATTGGAGATGCCGATGGTGATAAAGAAAGTGATTTCATTGTTGATAAAAAATTAATTCTTGATAAGCCTGTCATCGTTGATTTGTTTAATACCAGAATCTCCATCGATGAAATGGATAATCAAGGTGAATTGGCATGTCATCAATGTACTGCGGAAGTAAAAACGGTACGTCAAAATGGCGTTTTCGATGCCCATCAATCACTGATTACTGTTTCAGGCTGTTTTTATCATGCTAATTGTTCTTTAACTGAGTTAAAGGACACGAATTTCAACTCGCCAGATTTATCTGTTTTAGGCGGTCGCTTTATTGTGAATGATTGTCGTTATCAGGGGAGTTCCTGTCATGTCGTCGCTGGACTTTTTACTGTTGAGAACCAATCTGAGATAGAGCTGGATAGCTTATTGCAGGCAGAAGAGAGCCAGGTTAGGGTTCAAGGCAGCAGGCTTACTGCCCGTCAGTCCATTGTTGCAGCAGGTCACCTGCTATTAGACAACACAAATATAACAGCAAAACATATAAAAACGATACAAGGCAATGCGTGTATCAATCAGTCGACTATTACGGCTCAGTCTCAGATCGGGTTGAACGGCACAACAGAATTAACGAATTCATGCCTTTCTGGTCATGTAGTCATACTCAGAGGGGAACTGACAATTAATGACCTGCAGGTACATACGGACATTATCGAGATCCTGTCGGAAGAAGCGACAATTAATTTCTTGTCTTCCTTCTCGGATAAACTTCATGTACAGGGAAGTAAAATACCAGAACAGGTAGTGTTGAAACGATGCCTATTAACCACCAACAGATTTTCTTGTTCGGGTCATGCCACTATAGAGCGATCCGCTTTTTTCGGTGTTTCCAGCGAGCCTGTCAGTCATGATCTGCATGCCCATCTCAAGCTTGTGGGCTCACGATTTATTACAGACAGTCAGTTAAGCAACTACGCCGACAGTGAGTTGGAGATGGATGCTCACAGTCGAGTACGCGTGGGTTTGCTGCATTCGCAAGGGGCTATGAAAGCGAAGGATTCTACTATATCTTGCGAGTTCATTTGGCAGGAGCGAGGTGTTTTTAAGCTGGAATCAAGTCGAGTTCAGGTGAAACAGGCCATCTCTATGCAGGACAGTACGATGGATTTGAACAAAAATACCATGGTATTGGCTCCAGATGTGCAAGTGCAGCAGGGTTCCACACTTCGACTCAGGAAAAGAAGTCATTTAGTCTGCGCGTCGCAGTTAAGGACATCGTCTGATTCAACCATGAGCAGCGATGAGTCCGCGATTGGTACCCGAAAATTTATTTCATCAGGACGTACGGATTTATGTTCCAGCCTGTTATCAGCAGCAGAACTGCTTATTTATAATCAATTCGGAGCCAGGAAGCAGTCAAAAATTACAGTAGAAAAGTTGATTCTTATTGCTCAACAGGCGCATGCTCACTTTTCTGATTCTGTCGTTGCCAGTTCTAATATCGGCACTTTTGGTGACATGATTATCCATAATACCATCGTTGGAGCTGAGAGAACCCTTTCGATTTGGTCTCCCGCCGCCATGATCCTCGACGGCAGCGCTCTGGTTTTAGCCAGAGACATGATTGTTCGCGGTCTGCTAACAACCCAAAATACAGAGGTGCTGGCAGGGCTGGAAGGTAAAGAACAACGAGCGGTCTGCTTGCTCAAAATTGGCAGGGAATTACTGGTTACTCAAAACGCCATGGTGAATGGAACTGCTGATTTGTTCATTGAGGCTGATCGGTATTTACACCTGGGCAATATGAAGCTTGGTGCTAATCTGCGAGCAAAAGGAGGCGTACTCAATAACCTTGGTACTATTGAATCAGAGCATGTTTATCTGGGGTTTGATGACAGGGTTGTCAACTTGGGCACATTTTCAACTAAAAACATGACAGTTCACAGTAATTTTTTGAATCTTCTCGGTAGAGCCTATATCAGTGACGACTTGATAATGCAGGGATTTTATGGGGTAAACCTCGGGCTTATAACTGCTAAGAACTATACAAATACCCAGTTGTTTTCTGTTCATGGTGGTCTGGCACTCTCCAGTTCACTTGTCGATCCTGAGGCTGTTTTGTCATGGAGCAATCTTTTTTCCGTTGGGAAAATCGTAACAAACAAGTTGCTCGCTAAATACTCAGGCATCATTAATCTGGCGTTTATGATGCCCGGCTTACTAAACCGTGCCTCTTTACTTTATGATGCGTATCACCATTTTGATTGGGAGCGCTACAAAACCATGCGTCGACATGAATGGATGTCGACAGTCTGTCAACTGAAAGAGAATCTCTGGCTGCTTGGGAATCTATATAATACGGTTAAAACATCTGTTGGAGACCGTCCCGACAGAATGATTGAACTGAACAGCGTGTCTGACTGGCAACGGCTTGGAGCAGATTTTAGCGCAATTTTTTCAAACGAACACAGCACGACTTCCCTTATCGGTATCCACTCAGGAATAAGTTTCTCGGCCTCAGGGGTAAGAAAGACTCTATTCAGTGTGAATACTGGCGTTGACGTGTCTTTGATGTGTCATTCTGTTGATAACCGGTATTTCTATAATACTGGCTGGTCTGGTGGTGGTAGTGCCTTTTTTAATACAGATTATACGTGCAATGCTGGTTTCATGACGGGTGTTTGCCAATTAAATTTTAAGGCCAATACTATGGATAATACGGGCTTTTTGGGTGGAAGCAATGCCAGTGTGACTATAAAACATCTCAGTCAGAAAGGACGACTGGCACTGAGTCAGGGGCAGGCTCATATTCTTGAGTTCGATGGCAGGGGCAATGTCAGCACCGAACTGAATGGTATATACGCGGCCGGCAAGACGTTTGATTTCACAGGTCATCTGGACGCGCAGAATGTTCAATTCGTTTATACCGATTCTTTTAAAGCTCAGGACGAATCAACTTTTAATGCCAGTTCAGTCAGTATTAAGACGCCGGTTTTTTCTCATGGTGGGCAAATCACTTCAAATAAAGCAGCCGAAGATGGTTCTGACACGAATTTCTTCCACGTGGAATCCAAAATGGCCGATTTACACGGCTCTGCAATACTCGAAAATGCCTTTTTTAATGTCGAGCATATTGCAGAAGCAACTCAATTTATTTCAGGCCAGGGTCCGTACGAGCAGTATGCTGTGTCCGGGCATTTGGGGGTAAAAACCCAGGACCATATTATTCTGGACGCTCCTTTTAACCGACATTGCGATTTATCCGTAGAAGCCAGAGGCATTACGATGACCTCAGATTATCATCAGGACAGAGATTTAAGCCTGAGCACCACGGAGGGAGGCATTGACTTATTAAGTCACATTACCAGCAGTAATCTGCATGTAAAATCAGCAGGAACCATTAAAACAAATCATGCCATAAATTGTGATGGTGTAGCCAGTTTCACCGCGGATGGCGTCTTTTATAATCTAGGTGGAACCATCAATGCCGAGACGGTTACAATAAAAGCTACCGAAATTAAAAATATATCCGCCGGCGCTTTATTTCAATCCTCCCAATCATCAGACCACCATTTTACTCCCTTTGGCATACCCTGTTCGACCGAAAATATGGTAAAGGAAGCAGTTCAATCACAAAGCCCATGGGGAGTAGTTATGGGAGTTGATGGAATCATCAATGGACGTAAGGATCTTTATATGGAGGCTACTTCTGGCAACATTGAAAACTGGGGTGGGATTGTTCGAGCAGGAGAATATGCGCAATTACTTGCCAGTGGAGACGTCATCAATGCCTGTAATGTCCGCGTCAGTCGTGGTGACATCTATGAATTTGATGGAGGATTAATCGCTGGAGGAAACGGGGCTGACAGGGATGGAGTTGGTCTTTTTATCCGGGCAGGAGGGAAGGTCATTGCGGATGCGTCGGACTTCGTAAGTGATGGTATCAATTATCTTGAGGCTGATCAGGGCTTCGATTTTCAGGCTCGCCAGCATACCGAGCGTTCCGCAAAAAAGAAATCAAAAACCAGGTCTGGAAAAAAGTCTGAAGAGGTAAGGAAGGACACTAAGGTTAAAAATTCATCCGTACATTCGTCGGCTGGATATAACATTCTGGTAACCCGCCATGGGGGTGTTCAGGCTGCGGCAACTCGTTTCTCCTCCCCCGGGGGAACCCAGATCATGTCTCGCGATACGGTTCTGTTATACAGCGTAAAGACACAGAGCCGACAGTATAAATCCTCGAGTCGCTGGTGGGGCCTGTCAAAACGCGTGCGCTCCGAGAAGCATCAGGAGGCCATGCCTACCCTGTTTTATGATAATGGTGTGACCCGTATTGAGGTGACGGACGGTTCTATTGATGCGTGTGGGGCTTATTTTGCCGGTGCCGGTGATTTGGAGCTAAAGGCTTCGGGGCGTATCCGCTTTGGTGTTGATATATTAGATCATAAAATTGTGGAAAAAAAACGCGGTTTTGAGGTATCTGCAACCGGAGTGGGGGCCTGGAAGGCGTGGAAGAGCGGTGGCAATATCATGGATATGATGAGTGCTGAAGATGCCACCATGACAAAACTGAGGTCTATGCTTGACAGCCACAATGATGGTGAACGATTAGTAAACGTGGCCAATTTAGGGATTAATGCATATAACACGGTAAATAATCTGACGCGTGGATTGGCGAAGAGGACTCTGGACAGGGAATTACTGGCGCGCTATGGGCTGGGAGGAGATAAAGGATGGTCGCCGGGTATTAGTCTGTTGGTGAACAAAAGCGAAACGGTTACGAAATACCAGACACAAGGCCCCGGAGGTGTTGATCGGGCAGGCAATGTTTATCTGGAGGCAGGAGAAGGCATTGATTTGGAACATGGTGTTTGTGTGCGTGCAGATGGCGATATGGTAGTTAACGCTCCTGAAATAATCGCGACGGCAGCGGAATTGCATTCCTCCGTTGATCAAAAAATCTTAAGAGCTTCAGTTGCCTCAGCGGGAGGACAAATAAACAGTGCCTCGGTTGGGTATTCTCATAGCAAAACAGAAACAACTCATTACGTTCCTGCTGAATTATCGGCAGGCGGCAACATGAGTCTTGGTCATCAAGGCCAGTCCATGAGCCATGTCGTACTGGATGGTGCCCAGATCAAGGCTTGTACCTTAGATGCTGATATCGAACAACTAGACATTATTGACAGACAGGACAGGGAGGTAACCCGATCTAAGTCCATCGACGCCAGTACTTCAGGTCATGTTTCCACTTACAAGGGGTCAGGACACTCTGCCACTACCTCACAGCACAGCGGTATTTATGTGGTTGATGGAATTAATACCGATGGTCACAGGGTTCACATAGACGAAGCACGGATGTACGGGGGAGAGATTTTGACTCCAGGCGAAAATCATATTGAGATTGATAAATTAAGCGCAGTAACCGTTTCTGATCATGAGTTCTATCGAGGTACGGGAGTTAGTTTCAATACGAAAGATTTGTCACGTCTGAACGGAGGAACAGCAACAAATAATACAGGAGAATCAGCGATTGCGGTTGCTGAAGTAACCCTGGATCGAATTGATTATCTGGCAAGGACAACTCCCGTTATTCATGGTGAACAGGAAACCCATGTCCTTATTTACGAATTAGCGGGCAATCTGCAAACAACATCGGCGAATGGAACAACCGTCATCAGAAACGATGAGCTGCATCTGACGCTGGATGTTCCAATGACTAATAGCAACTATATGCAGACAAGTCGGACGAATATTCAAACTGGCCTGGACAAAATAGTTTCAGCTCTTCGGCCAGCTGATATTCCCGGTATTGAGACTGTACTTCAGGAGGAAGGAAGGCGGCCGTCAGGAAGCAGACTGGAAGAGGAAAAGGATGGAAGCTCCGAAAAAGAACAATCTGACAAGGATAAAGGGTCGGCTTCCGATAAAGATAGGGAGTTTGAAGACTGCGAGTTGATGTTATCACCTGAAGAACAAAAAATACTGTGGGATGGGGTCTGGTCACTTATGTCTGAGCATGACCGAGAGACAATCAAAGCGGATCTATTCACCGTTATGGCAGAGTGGGACGCCGGGATCTTTAACTCGCCCGCTCAGAAAAAGCTCGATAATGATATCCAGTGTGCTTATCTGGAAGTTTTTAAAGCAATTTCAGTGGAGAGATGGGGGTTCATAAGCAAGCATATGAGAGCAGACGTAGCCGATAAATTATTCCATGCTTTGTCATCTCCAGAGACTTTATCGAAGGTGCATGTTCAGACCTGTTTCGGTCCCAGAGGGGTTTTAATCAGTTTTGTTTTTAATCTGGGTTTAAATTCAAAAAAAAATGTATCGGACCTGGTTAAATCAGCGGTTACCACGACAGCGGGCGATCTTGGTTTCAGTATTTTATTAAGAGAAGTAATGGGTTCTGCAGCTGGGCCTGTCGGTTGGAGCGTGCTGGGTTTGCAAGCCCTGGATGCGATGTTTTATGATTCCAGGTATGTAGATAATATGCTTGAGGAGGAGGTTCATTTAATTTATAAAGCGCAGGAATCAATCAAAGAAGGTAAGCTCTTACTGGGTATTGCCGAACAAATGATGGCTGCCGACAAACTCACGTTGGCTAACGAAATGAGAGCCTTTCATTATTTACTGGCACCAGTATCCTGGTTTGGAAAAGCAGCTGAAGCCGTTTGGGATAAAGTAGCGGGTGCTGGAAAGTCGGCTACGTCAAGGTACGAAAGACCACAGCAGGCAGCAGGTTATGAACCAGCTTTTTTTCGGGCGGCACAACCAGTTGTAAAGGATGAGGCAGAATCCGACACTTTGGAATCCAGTGTAAGGATGCATGCAGCCCACTGATCCTTTTGCACTTATGCCATGTCGCGAACCACGGCACAGAGCATTAGTAGTAACATTGCAAACTCATTTTGAAATATTTGTTGGCATATAGATAAATTAATAGTTGCAATATTTTTTATAGGTTGATATAAAAAATGAAGGTGTCCTTTATTTCGGGACAAATTGCTCGCTGCTGTTTTTGCGGGTGAACACCAGCGGGAGGATGGCCATGCTCGAGTTTGCCGTATTCAAGCAAAACGCAATGCAACTAACCAGGAAATTAACGCGTAGCAATTCTCAATATACGGGCTGCATGGGCTTCTTTTCTGCACTAATACCAAGTGCTGGTTCTTTGGATGACTCGATAACTATTGGAAGGGTTGCCCATTCTTTTGATACCGATCTTGATCCACAATTGTGCTTATACGTCAGCTCATTTTACAGGCATGCATTGGTGAATTCCGAAGAGTTTACTGAATTTAAAAATAAGGTGCTAATAGGAATATACATCTTGATGTTGTCGCGTTATAGTTCAACTGTTTGTTATTACGTGAATAAAAATTTTATCGATTTATTACAACGAGATTTAGGGATAAGCTCACTTTCCGATATTAGTAATGAAGTGTTTCACCAAAGTTTAACGGCTCTAAGCCAATACAGTTCCTATGTTTATGAACATAGAAAAGATGATGAAGTTTATGTTGATATAAATAATCGTTTTGGCCCAAGGATACAAGGTGAGATTGAAGAAGTTAGAAATTCCAGAGTGATTCCAGATGATTCATGGTATGGTGTTTATTGCGGTATGTTTTGTTCAATATGGATGACTAATAAGTCTTAAAGGAGGTTGTATGCCATTTACTCCACCCTCATTTTCTTGTTTAAGAGCAGATACTCTTAATTTGGATGATCGCTTTTCAATTACTCTCGGCAGATATAAAATTGTTCCTGTTTCCCAGTCTTCAGCATCCTCATCGTCTGCACAAGATCAGGTAGTCCCGAGCGCACTTGAAATACTCTTGGCCAGAACGGATGGTGTTATACATTGTAAAAGTGATCGAGCGACTGTAAAGGATGCTTTTACCAGATTATGCACTGAGTTGCGGGCAATATTGCATGAGGGTAAGGAAGATAAATGCAAACAGGCCACTCAGTTTTTGTTGGGTGCTTTGTTGCATCGTTATTTCAGATTAATAAAAGAATACGATAAATGCAATTCATATACTTCTTATTTTTATTCACCTTTCGATGAGCGAAATTGCCAGCTCTTTCTCGCAGTAAGAAAAGCATTGGGTTTATCTGATGAAATGCCAAAAGATTACAGAGTTCAGGATTTGAAAAAACTGGATGTCACAACTGTTGTAACGGCTTTGATTGCATTTCGTGAGAATATGAAATTAAATGATCGGTATCTTAATTACCCACATTATGCAGATGATCCCAATTTTCAACCTTATCTGGAACAAATAATAAGCGAGCAGCTACTCAGGAACAAGGGTGAGCTGCAGAAGTTTAAAGCCATTCGATTTGTTCAATCTTTGGTTAGGAATGTTGATGCCGATCTTAAGGAAACAGAGGCGACGATTAAAACATGGTGCAGGCAGTTAGCTAAAGATCACTCGGATTTTAAATCATTAAAATTAGATGTCATAGAAGCGCATTTGAAACGCCACGTAGAGTCAGGTCCAGTTAGAGACAAGATTACCGATTTATTATACACTCCGATGATTGAAAACGATCTTGATTCGATGGATCATTCCAGTTTTGAATTTTCTTTGACAAAAGGTGCAGTCGATACAGCAACTTATACAGTAGTCGGCGGATATGCTTTATTATTAATTTCACGTGGAGTCGCCGAAGATCCTAAGCTGGTATTTGAGATTAATAAAGTGTTGATACCTCCACCGTCAACAGAACGGTTCACTTATAAAGACATGTTAAACGCTACATATTTTGTTGAACAATATATGAAATATTATCCTTCTGCTGCTTTGGATTATGAATACTTTGACGATCGCTCTGGCTTCGATACCTATCTTCGCAATAGTCTTATTCGATTAACTGAGAAAACCAAAGAGCAATCTCCGGAGGCTAGTGAGGCAAGAGCGTCGGTATCGGGCTATTAGATTTTCTATGATTTTTTGATACTTTATTTCACTTTCAGGAGCGTTTTTCTCCGGTTGTGGCATGGTGTTTTATAAACCTGCTCCCCGCGTTACACACAGGGAGCAGGATTATGAATATTAATGTGCCGCAAACTGCAATTGCCCGTCTTTATAAGTGACCTCAATTGTTTCGCCTGAACGAAATGCTCCAGTCAATAACGATTGAGCCAGTGGGTTTTCCAGTTTTTGTTGAATGGTTCTTTTTAAAGGTCTCGCACCGTATACCGGATCAAAGCCCGCTTCTGCAAGATAGGCCAGAGCCTCTGGTTTTACCACAAGATTGATGTCCTGCTGCTTCAACCGATGGTGCAAATAAGCGATTTGAATTTCAGCGATTTTGGCAATCTGTTCCTTGAGCAAGGAATGGAATACCACCGTTTCATCAATTCGGTTAATAAACTCAGGGCGGAAATGCTGTCCAACCATCTCCATAACGGCAGATTTTACTTGGTCGTAATCAAATTTGGTTCCCATCTCCTGAATTAGCTGGGATCCCAAATTCGAGGTCATTACAATTACGGTATTACGAAAATCCACCGTACGTCCCTGGCCGTCCGTTAAGCGGCCATCATCCATTACTTGTAAAAGAATATTGAATACATCCGAATGTGCTTTTTCTACTTCGTCGAGCAGAATTACAGAATAAGGTCTGCGTCGTACCGCTTCGGTTAAATATCCACCTTCTTCATATCCAACATATCCTGGAGGTGCGCCAATGAGACGGGCAACCGAATGTTTTTCCATGAATTCAGACATGTCAATACGTACCATGGCTTCTTCTGTATCAAACAGGAATGTGGCCAAAGCCTTGCACAATTCTGTTTTTCCCACACCGGTAGGACCAAGAAAGAGGAAGGAACCGATAGGGCGATTCGGATCAGATAAACCTGCACGTGAACGTCGTATGGCATTAGAAACTGCATCAACCGCTTCATTTTGCCCAATCAGTCTGTTGTGAAGGACTTCTTCCATTTTAAGCAGCTTTTCCTTTTCCCCTTCCATCATTTTGGCGACGGGAATACCTGTCCATTTTGAAACAACCTCGGCTATTTCATCTTCAGTGACTTTATTGCGGACCAATTTTGTTTCCACATTATCGAGCGCAGCAACCTGGCTCAATCGTTTTTCCAACTCAGGAATCCGACCGTACTGTAACTCCGACATTCTGCTTAAATCACCGGCTCTTCTGGCGGTTTCCATTTCAAGTTTGGCTTGCTCCAGAGCCTCTTTAATTTGAGTGGAGCCTTGCATGGTCGCTTTTTCGGCCTTCCAGATTTCTTCTAGATCAGAGTAACTTTTTTCCAGTTCATCGATGCTGTGTTGTAAATCAACCAGGCGTTTTTTGGACGCTTCATCATTTTCTTTTTTCAATGCTTCTCGTTCGATTTTTAACTGGATAAGTCTTCTGTCCAGTTTGTCCATGCTCTCGGGTTTAGAGTCTATTTCCATACGAATTAAGCTACCCGCTTCATCTATTAAATCAATAGCCTTGTCTGGTAACTGGCGGTCACTGATGTAACGATGAGACAAAGTAGCTGCCGCTACTATGGCCGGATCAGTAATTTCAATACCATGATGCACTTCATATCGTTCTTTTAAACCTCGGAGTATGGCTATCGTGTCTTCAACACTGGGCTCATCTACGAGTACTTTTTGGAATCGCCGTTCGAGAGCGGCATCTTTTTCGATATATTGTCTGTATTCATCAAGAGTTGTGGCACCAATACAATGGAGTTCACCTCGAGCAAGGGCTGGTTTCAACATATTTCCAGCGTCCATGGCACCTTCTGCTTTTCCTGCGCCCACCATGGTATGAATTTCATCAATGAACAAAATAATTTGACCTTCCTGTTTTGCCAGATCATTAAGCACTGCTTTCAGACGTTCTTCAAATTCGCCACGGAATTTCGCACCCGCGATCAATGCGCCCATATCCAGAGAAAGCAAACGTTTGTCTTTTAATCCTTCTGGAACTTCTCCATTGATGATTCGTTGGGCCAATCCTTCGACAATTGCTGTTTTACCCACGCCTGGCTCACCGATGAGAACCGGGTTATTTTTGGTGCGTCTTTGCAGAACCTGAATGGTACGGCGTATTTCATCGTCACGGCCAATTACCGGATCCAGTTTTCCTTGTTCCGCTCGTTCTGTCAGGTCAAGGGTGTATTTTTCCAGTGCTTGCCGTTGCTCTTCAGCGTTGGCGTCATTAACTGTTTCGCCGCCTCTTAAGTCATCAATAGCTTTTTCAATGGCTTTAAGCTCTCCACCGGCTTGCTTTAACATCTTAGAGAGGGCACTCTCCTCAGTAATTGCAGCGAGCACAAATAATTCACTGGATATAAAATTGTCTTTTCGCTGTTGCGCTAATTTGTCGGTTAGATTAAGAAGGCGATTAAGAGCATTGGATATATGAATGTCTCCGCCAGTCCCTGAAACTTTTGGCAGTTTTTCCAAGGCTTGATCTATCAGTGTTCGTAAGAGCGCAATATTGACGCCAGCTTTAGTGAGCAGAGGTCTACAGCTACCGCCTTGTTGATCCAATAAAGCTTTCATTAAGTGTTCAGGCTCTATAAATCCATTATCTCTTCCAAGAGCCAATGACTGAGCATCGGCCAAAGCCATTTGAAATTTAGAGGTCAGTTTGTCCATTCGCATAGCTTCACCTTTTATAGTTATTTTAGGGTATTAATTCATCTCTTACTGCCGTAAAATGAGGGCAGTTTTAATTATTTCAAGAGCTTAAAGATGAATAATGATTTACCTAATTCTACTCCAGATTCACAAATTTTGCTTAATCAGATTGTTCTGGATTACATGAAAGAAAAGAAAAGAAAGCGCAGATGGCGTTGGATATCACGAACACTATTTGTTTTGATTATTGGAATTATAGGCTACAAAATCTATTCCTACAGCAGTGATGATACTGGCACTAATACAAAAGCTCATGTAGGTTTAATCGATATAAATGGAGAAATATTTGATTCCAAGGTTGCAAGCTCGGATAATTTTGCCAAAGGCATACAAAGTGCTTATAAAAATAAAGGATTAAAGGCCTTAATTCTTCGGATTAACAGTCCCGGCGGCAGCCCTGTTCAGGCTGAGTATATGTACAATACTATCAAATATTATCAAGCCAAATATCCCAACGTCAAAATCTATTCTGTTTGCGTGGATATGTGTACATCAGCGGCATATTATATTGCAGTAGGTGCTGACAGCATTTATGCCAGCCCTTCGAGTCTCGTTGGATCTATTGGTGTATTATACAATGGATTTGGCTTTGTGGATGGCATGGAGAAAATTGGTGTGACCCGTCGTTTAGTGACATCCGGTTCAAACAAAGGATTTCTGGATCCGTTCTCTCCCATTACCGATACGCAGAAACAAAAACTGCAAACCATGCTTGATATCATTCATCAACAATTTATCAATCGGGTAAAAGAGGGGAGAGGCAGCCGTTTACACATTGATGATGATACTTTTTCCGGTTTGTTTTGGACTGGTGAGCAAGCATTAGCTAATGGTTTGATTGATGGCTATGGCAGCAGCGGACAGGTGGCACGTGACGTTATCAAAATTGACAACATGATAGACTACACCCAAAAACAGAATTTCTTTGATCGGGTAACTCAAAATATTGGAACAGCAATGGCTGATGAATTGCCTTTAAGTTTTGGGGTTAAGCCGGGATTAAAGTAGGGTTTATTCAATTTGAGTGGCTCTCAATCCAGTTTTATTGCGCGATGTGGATCCCGCGGTCTTCGCCGCGGGATTTCGAAATGCAGCATGTACTCACATATCATGCGAATTCCTGCGGCTGTGACCGCGGGATCCCGTGTTTTAGCACAGCCATCCTGGTTCTGCGATCAAATCCGTTGGTCGTGGGCAAGATGTGATCAAGAGACAGTTGTGAGCAACCAGGCTTAACTCTCATATCAACCGAATTCCCGCGGCTATGACCGCGGGATTAAGGAATTGTAGTCTGTTTGCTCGCAAACAGGATCATGGTTTCTCAGCATAAAATCCTGGTTGTGAGCAACAGAATCTTATACACAACTTCACAAACCAGTCCGGTTTTACTTTATGGATCCCGCGGTCTTCGCCGCGGGATTTCGAAATGCAGCATGTACTCACATATCATGCGAATTCCCGCGGCTGTGACCGCGGGATCCCGTGTTTTAGCACAGCCATCCTGGTTCTGCGATCAAATCCGTTGGTCGTGGGCAAGATGTGATCAAGAGACAGTTGCGAGCAACCAGGCTTAACTCTCATATCAACCGAATTCCCGCGGCTATGACCGCGGGATCCATAATGGTGACATTGAAGTATTAGGTCCCTCGGTCTTTCGGCTTATATTGATACAACGACAGCCACTTGATGCTGAGTTATAATTGATCCATAGAGTAGAGCAGAACTTTTTACCGGATGTGTTGAAGACTCAGGAGCAAGCAGTGGGGAAATCGGTTGGGATTTGACCAAGAGCCTGGCTCTTTGGAGTCAAATCCCGGAATGAATTCAGTTACTTCAAAACTGGAGCGATGGTCTGGAGTAGAGTCTTGAATACTTTAGGTGTCCCAGCCACTACATCACCATTTTGTAGAAAATCATCTCCACCCTGAATGTCGCTAATTAATCCACCTGCTTCTCTGATTAATAAAGAACCCGCTGCGATATCCCAGGGACGTAAACCCAGTTCCCAAAATCCATCAATCCGGCCGCTGGCCACATAAGCTAAATCCAGTGCGGCAGATCCCGTTCGTCTAACGCCAGCGCATTTGCCCATTAAAGCTTCAAATGTGGGTAAATATCTTTGTGCTAGAGTCAGGTTCCTAAAGGGAACTCCAGTACCAATAAGTGATGCGCTTAACAGAGTTTGCTTGGATACTCGGATTCTTCTGTCGTTTAATCGAGCGCCTCTTCCCCTGCTTGCGGCAAAACATTCATGGCGTAAAGGATCATAAATAACGCCATGTTCAATTCTGTTTTTAACTTTCAGGGCTATGGAAACTGAGAAGAATGGAAATCCATGCAAGTAATTGGAAGTACCATCCAAAGGGTCAATAATCCATACAGATTCACCATCACCTTCCTGAAATCCACTTTCTTCCGCGAGAATACCGTGTTCTGGATAGGCTTTATGGATTGCATTGATGATGGATTGTTCTGCCTTGATATCCACTTCGCTAAAATATTCCTGGCTGTTTTTCGCTGTAATCTTTAAGCGGTCCACCTGTTCCATGTGACGGATAATGATTTCGCCGGCTTGACGTGCTGCACTGACTGCTATATTTAAAAGTGGTTCCATGGATATACTCTTTATCTACAAAATCAGCAATTCTATCACATTTTTTTTGTACATAGAGAAGTCCAATCAATAAATGCTGTGATATAGTTAGATAAAGTATCAATTATAAGTTTTATTATGAAGTTAAGTTCTATTCGAATCGTGCTGGTTGCAACCTCACACCCCGGAAATATTGGCTCAACTGCACGTGCTATGAAAACCATGGGTTTAAACTCTCTCTACCTGGTTAATCCAAAGTCATTTCCTGATTATAAAGCTAAAGAGATGGCTGCTGGTGCAGATGATGTACTGGAATCGGCGGTAGTAACGGATACCTTGGAAGATGCTCTGATTGGCTGTCAATTAATTCTGGGCACCAGTGCCCGACCGAGAGGTATCTCATTGCCCGGGTTACTTCCCGCTTCCAGCGCAGAACTGATTGGTCAGCAAGCGGATAACACTCAGGTTGCCATTCTATTTGGTAGGGAACACGCAGGGCTTACAAACGAAGAGCTACTGAAATGTCATTATCACATTAACATTCCCAGTAATCCTGAATACAGCTCACTCAATTTAGCTCAAGCAGTCCAGATTATTGCTTATGAACTGCGAATGAATCTGCTGTCGCCAAAAGCTACCGTTTCATCCCGCACTGATGAATACGCCACAGCAGATGAAATTGAACAGTTCTATGAGCATTTGAAAGAAGTATTTATTGAGATTCAATTTTTAAAAGCAGCAAATCCACGGCGATTGATGCAACGTGTCCGTCGATTGTTTAATCGAGTAATGTTGGAAAAAATGGAAGTCAGCATTTTACGAGGAATGTTAAGTCAGGTACAAAAATCTCTGGAATGGGCTGGCAAAAAAAACAGGAGTGACTTGGATGTCTAATCTGCCAATATATATGGATTATATGGCTACTACCCCCGTCGATCCCCGCGTTATCGATCACATGATTCACTATTTGGGTCCTGATGGTCATTTTGGTAATCCGGCTTCGTCTACACACGTCTATGGCAAAACTGCGGCTTTGGCAGTGGAGCGGGCTCGCGCTAAAATTGCCGATGCGGTTCAGGCATCGAGCCAGGATATAGTGTTCACTTCAGGCGCTACTGAATCTGATAATTTGGCCATTCTTGGTGCCGCACGATTCTATAAAAACAAAGGGATGCATCTTATTACTATGAGTACTGAACACAAGGCAGTACTCGACAGTTTCCATCAATTGGAAAAAGAAGGCTTTGAGGTGACTTATCTGCAGCCCGAATCTGATGGACTACTCGATTTAAAAAAACTTGAAGGCACTCTGAGAGAAGATACGATTCTCGTTTCTATTATGCATGTAAATAATGAAATTGGCGTGATTCAGGATATTGCAGCAATTGGTGAGGTTTTGCGAAATAAAGGCATTGTATTTCACGTTGATGCAGCACAAAGTGCAGGAAAAATTGCAATTAATCTAAGTACTCTTCCTGTTGATTTAATGTCCTTTTCCGCACATAAAATGTACGGTCCGAAGGGGATAGGTGCTTTATACGTTCGGCATAAACCGCGTATCAGATTGCAAGCTCAAACCTTTGGTGGTGGGCATGAGGGTGGATTGCGTTCTGGTACCTTGGCTACTCATCAGATCGTTGGTTTTGGCGAAGCATTTGCATTAGCAGAACAGGAGCGAGAAGAGGAACAGAACCGTTTACTGTCTTATCGTCAACAATTATGGGATGGAATCAAACATTTGGGTGGAGTCCAATTGAATGGGCATGCCGAAAAGCGTATTGCAGGGAACCTTAATATGTCCTTTTCCGGATTGGATGGGGATGCATTGCTATTAGCATTGAGGGAGTTGGCAGTTTCTACTACATCAGCCTGTACATCCGCAAGCATACAACCTTCTTATGTCCTGAGAGCCATTGGCTTGACTGAGGATTTAGCGTACAGTTCCATCCGATTATCTATTGGACGGTTTACTACTAAAGAACAAATTGATAAGGCAATTTCAGTAATTTGCGATCAGGTGAGTCGATTGCATGAAATGTTACCTATATGATGTATAATAAAATAGTGCAGGATTGCTTTTTTCAGCCCAGACATATTGGGATTCTTGATTTGTCAGAGCCCTTGGTCAGTTACTGTAGAATTGAACAACACAAACCAAGAATTATTATTGATCTTTATATCCAGTGCTCACGCACCGGATTGATCAGTACGGTATGTTTCAAGACTAATGGGAATCCTTTTGTCATTGCTGGTATGGAATGGTTGTGCCGGAACCTTGAAGGTACTGATCTGATGAAATCAGAAACTATTAATTATCAGATGCTAATTAATACATTGGAAATTCCGGTAAGCCAATATCCCGTTGCTTTACTTATTAACGATGTTTATCAAGAGAGCTTGATATTGATGAAGAAGAAACTAGAGAGGTATGAGTCATGAGTGTGGTGATGCAGCACGTCAGTAATGAAGATCCAGGAATTACTTTAAGTGAATCAGCGATTAAACACCTGGTTTCGTATTTGACTAAAAATCCTGATAACCATGGTGTGCGGCTTTCTGTAAAAAAAACAGGTTGCTCTGGTTTGTCTTATGTAGTGGACTATGTAAAAGCCCCATTGGATGGGGATGTAGTCATGCCCTTGTCAGGGAACTATGTGATCTGTGTTGATAAACTTAGCATGCCCTTTCTTAAAAACATGCAAGTTGATTACGTCAAGCAAGGATTAAATTACAAATTTGTATTTAACAATCCCAACCAAACCGGTCAGTGTGGTTGTGGAGAGAGTTTTACTGTAGCCTAAATGCATTCTTGTATAAGTAATTCATTACTGTTCTGTTTTGCCCTGGACTACAGGGCAAACTCCTACCATGTTAAAAAAATCACAATTAACTCTTTTCCGATATCCCCATTTATAGCACAGTATCTTGATCTCATCTTTGACTACAGCCAGCGGCTTTGATCGCGGATCAACGATGTCAGTGCTAAAACATTGGATCCCGCGGTCTTCGCCGCGGGAATTCGGCTTAGATTTATTTAAAGGCAAGCTACCTGATGCTGAGACATAGTTGATCTATTTCAGTTATCCTAAACCATGGGATCAAAGCCATAGAAATACGAAGTGCAATATTAGTCCCCATCTTAACCGAATTCCCGCGGCTATGACCGCGGGATCCATGATGGTGGCATTCAAGTATCA
>NZ_RZGU01000009.1:0-134768 GCF_003990085.1 Legionella sp. km535
GGATCAAATGCAATTTAGAAAAACCGGTGCCAGTTAATGCCTTCTATTTAGATAAAAAGCCTATGTCTCCAGAAGTGCCACTTCTACTGGAGACTAAAACTTAAACCGGACAGTAGTGCGCGCAGGCGGGCAACCATTTCGCATTCGACACTGAAGTAAGTTGAAATAGCTCGCTGACCTGCAATTTTGGTTACACAAGGAAGACTTAGCTGAAAGATTCACCCAAAGGTATTATGTTCATCATTTGGATTATTATGAAATTCACGTTGATGTTTATGAAGCTATAACCAAAGAAAACGTATCAAGAGGTGGAACCGTCAATGGAAAATTAATCTCATTAGGCAAAACAATCCTCAGTGTCTTAACCTTAGTGGAAAATTATAAGGGTCAGGACTTGAATTGTGAATTTATTGATATTCAAAATTCAAGTCCTGACCCCTTCTTGCAAACAGAACCTAGGGATTAAGCCCCCCCTTATGAGTCCTGGCAACAAGCATAGGAAAGAGCCAGCCCAATGAAACGTGAGTTCATGCAAGGGTCTAAACGTCTACCGATAGATCGCTTGAAACAAAGCATTGAATCAAGCATGTCGATAAGTCACTTAAATGAGGCCACTCAACAAAGTTTGATCATGTGAAGAATTTTGACCATACTCAATGGATAAGTCATTGAAAAAACATATTTAATTTCAAATATTCACTTAAATAACTCTTGCCTAATCCGGATTTCAAAAATAAAATAAAAATAGCCTACCGGATAGAAGATCTGGTTTAGAAATTCGCAAACAAGCCAAAAGTCACTTGAAAAAAGCTTCGCTGAAAGCACAATCGGCACTATACCTATAGGTGTTTATTAAACTTCTTTAGAAACTCACTGATGCAACTTAAGGAACAGATGAATGCAACAACACCACAGAATCACGCTAATAAAATTATTTTTGCTGTTATCCTTGCTTACTGAGGCAACAGCACAGGCAGCAGCCCCATTATGGACCTTAACCCCTGCTCCTGGCTCCAATCCTACCCAGGAAGTGCCCCAAAACAGCACCGCCACCGTGAGCTATGTGGTTCAAAACCAATCAAGACAATCCAAGAATGTGATACTTTTACCCATAACAGGGATTCAACAAACCACTCCCTGTCGCATGGCACCAAACGGTCAACCTGGCAGCAGCTGCACGCTCAACCTGCTGATTACCAGCAATGACTTACCGCAAGGCGGAATCCATGGTGGCCCTGTAGTATGTCAGGCAAACGCCGATGGCAGTCCTAATCGCAATCAGTGTTATCAACCCTCAAAACAGGAAGAACAATTAAAGGTAAGTCAATCCACTACCCCTGAACAGGCCGCACTATCCTTTAATCCGACCAATCTCAGTTTTATAGCAACGACAATAAGCAGCGCCATTACCCTTACCAATACCTCCACCTTGGTCACCGCAACAGGCCTTGTTCTTACACCCTCAACTAATTTAATGTTGGTCAATAATGCGTGCGGCAACACTTTATTGCCTCAGGAATCCTGTACTTTTGCATTGACCTCTTCGGTCGCGAGTACCGGCAATACGCTAACCGCCAAGGGAACTAACACACCCAGCATACAGCTCACCGCCTCTGTCACTCCCGTTTTACCCTTAGCCGCAGTGGGATATTATTACAATGGAAGTCAGAATGTTCCCTTAAGTTATACCTCCAATGATAACGGGACAACCTGGAGTCTCTCTGCTACCCTGCCCCCAACACAAGGAAACGGTACTAATCAGCTTAAAGGTATATCCTGCACCAATACAGGCCACTGTATAGCTGTTGGCTATTATCGCAATGGCAGCAATCCTTA
Organism: Legionella sp. km535; assembly: GCF_003990085.1. Classification (NCBI taxonomy): domain Bacteria; kingdom Pseudomonadati; phylum Pseudomonadota; class Gammaproteobacteria; order Legionellales; family Legionellaceae; genus Legionella; species Legionella sp. km535. The sequence goes on from NZ_RZGU01000009.1 coordinate 1,837, forward strand.
TTACCCCTTAACTTATACTTCCACTGATAATGGCGCAACCTGGATTCTTTCCGCTACCCTGCCCCCAGTGCAAGGCAGTGGCGATAACGCCCTTTTCAGTGTTTCCTGCGACACTCTCGGTCGCTGTGCCGCTGTAGGAAACTATGTTCTTGCAGGAAAAGCTCTTCCCTTAAGTTATACTTCCACTGATAATGGAAACAATTGGATTCTCTCTGCGACCCTCCCCCCACCCCTGGGAGCCACCAATAATGGTCTTTCTGGAGTGTCCTGCGACCAAGCGGGCCATTGTGCGGCTGTAGGAATTTATTATACCACTCGCTTTGTTCCTATGAGTTTTATCTCCAGTGATCATGGTGCAAACTGGAGCGTGTCCTCTACTCAGCCTCCAGCACAAGGAAGTATCCAGGATGTTCTTAATGGAGTTTCCTGCAACAGCAGCGGGCACTGTGCTGCAGTAGGATTGTATACGATTGGAAGTAAGATTGTTCCCCTTAGTTATACCTCAACTGATCACGGAACAACCTGGAGCGTGTCCACTACTCTGCCCCCGCCACAAGGAAATATAAGCGATTTTCTTACTAGTGTTTCGTGCGACAATGCTGACCATTGCGCTGCCGTAGGAGCATACAATAATGGAAGCCGTAATGTTCCCTTAAGTTATATTTCCAGCGATAACGGCGTAACCTGGCTCCTGTCCTCTACTCTCCCCCCCCCTCAGGGAAGCGGCGCTAATCGACTAGAAAGCGTTGTCTGCGACGACACCGGACATTGTGCGGCTGTTGGATATTATACCAATGGAGGTCAGACAGCTCCTTTAAGTTATACCTCCATTGATCATGGAGCAACCTGGATGCTCTCCACTACCTTGCCCCCGCCCAAGGAAAACCAGAGTTTTCTTTCTGGTGTTAGCGGTAACGGGTTTTAGTGAGAAATGACCTGGTTGTGTGCCAATGCACACAACCAGTAAAAAGCTAGAGAGCTAGAGGGTCAAAAAATTATAAGGGTCAGGACTTGAATTGTGAATATCAATAAATTCACAATTCAAGTCCTGCCCCCTTCTTGCCCCCCCCTTAATTTTCCTTTTATAAAAATAATTTATTATTAGATATTCGTTTCCGCCCCAAAATTCTTGAATAAATGTATATATATTGTATAATTATACGATGTATATACATATTTGGAGTTGCCATGTCTACTGTTACTTTAACGAAATGGGGAAACTCAATCGGAATTCGAATTCCCTCAGTTATCATTAAAGAAGCTCATTTACATCTTGGAGAGGAATTGGAAATTAGAGCCGACGAAAAGGGCGTGCTTACATTAATCCCAATCAAAAATCAGCAGGAAGGATGGTTAGAGCAATTCAATGCTGTTATAGATGATAATAGCAATGAGGCTCATTTAAAACTAAGCAATGATTTCGATATGGATGAATGGACATGGTAAAAATAAAAAGGTTTGATGTTTTTTTAGTAAACCTCGATCCCACAATTGGTTCTGAAATAAAAAAAACACGTCCAGCAGTGATTATATCACCAGACTCAATGAATTTAAGTAGGCTAAAAACAGTTATAATTGCACCGATGACAAGTACAATCAAAGACAATTTTCCAACAAGAATATTGATAGAATTTAAAGATAAAAAGGGGCAGATTGTGCTAGATCAACTAAGATCAATTGATCGAACTCGTATTGTAAAAAAATTAGGCGCAATTGAAAGGGAAGCCCAAATTAAAGTGTTAGATCTTTTATCCATAATATTTCAAAAATAGTTTTCATTTAGGAAAAGGTAGTGCAGTATTTCATGTACCCAACAAGAACACTAAAGTCTGATTAATCCCATGGTCAGGACTAACCTATTGATTTTTAATATTATTTAATTTAATTGCTTTTAAATCAAATTAAAAAATTCTAAACCAACCCAACTTTCATTCAAAGTGAATACATTGAAAAATATTGGTATTGATGACAGAAGCTTAACTACAAACTTTGGTGATATGGATACAAATCATATCGAATTGTATAATACGAATCATTTAAACACCTTAAGGTGGAAAAGCCCATGATGACCAAAACTGAAATACAAGTCGAGCTTAAACGTACCGGTTGGACTTTTATTGGTCAGGGAAGTTGCTGATTATCTGGTCCAAGCCGGTTCAGATCTTGCACTCAAATCGACCAAGGACGCAACCCCACCACGTAAGAATGCCTGGTTGACTGCTTTGTACCATAACGCCACAGAGGTCATACGCTCTTGTCTGGAGCACGCTATTGATCAGTTAAAAAGACTTGACCCTACTGAAGCAATTTGGCAAGCAGCAAGGCATGGTTTGCTGGATTCCGTTAAACGTCTTGTTGCCTCTGAACCCAGGCTGATTAACTGTACTGATCAGCATAACCGCACGCCGCTGTCCTATGCAATTGTCAATGGGCATATTGATATTGTTCAATTTTTGATAGAAAGCGGAGCCCAACTGGATATTTGCCTTGATATTTCTGATGATGAATATATCCCCGAAACACCTTTTAATAAATGTTCATCACTGGAATTAGCACAAAGATTAGGCAATCCCGAAATGATAGCGTTATTGGAGAACGCACAAACCCGACCCCGAAAGACTACAATTTACAGCACCTCATTCAGTCTTTTTTTTGCTGATTCGTCGTTGGCATCCAGCTCAAACGAATCAATGACCCGTGAGGCGTATGGCAAGCGTTGATGCCATACCCTGCATCATGATGCTTTCATGAAAACTCGCTATCCCGGGATTTTATTCCTACCAAGCTATTATATCGCCATTAAAACTGTGTAAAACATCCGCATGACTTTTAGATATATTTTTGTCAACTTGCTCCAGCATACCTGAAACACTTGCTTGCACTTCAACCAAGCCATTAGGCCCACCCATATCAGTTTTAACCCACCCCGGGTGAATCAACATCACATGAACCCCTGTAGATTCAACATCAATAGCAAAGCTACGCATTGCACAATTCAAGGCTGCCTTACTCGAGCGATAAGCATAAGAACTACCTTGTTCATTATCAGAAATGCTACCCATTTTTGAACTAATGACTAATATATTTTTTTGCTCACTACTCTGAATATTAGGTAACAAGGCATCACAAATTGTCACAACACTAATGCAATTGACATTAACTACATTAATGAAATTTTCACGGTTCACGTTCCCAACAGTTACACCTTGCTCACCGCTAGTACCCGCATTATTGACAAGTAAATCAATTGGGCGATTATTAAGTGTCTTTACCATCGAAGTAATATCATTATCATTTGTTACATCTAACTTAATCATCTCATCGGCTATCTGCTTGAGAGTATCAGCCTGTTCGGGATGACGACAGCATCCAATAACATAATAACCTTTGGCTTTAAGTTGACGGCTAAATTCCAGGCCAATCCCTCTGTTAGCACCAGTAATAAGCGCTGTTTTCATATTATTATCCTAAATTTAATGAAATATTAATTATAGACTACTTTGGTTTGTCAAATTTCAAACGATGCTAAATGATTGATGTAGCAGCAAGTATTTTTATGAAAAAATGAATCACTTTTTCTTGTAAGAGCATTAATAATCTTTGCGGTGACTGTTTATCAAGTCCGTTTAGTAGCTCATCTAATATGATAAAATCGGATTGACCGATTAAAGCGGTGCTTAATCTAATCATTCTCAATCTGGAATAATGTTCATTTGTTCTTCGAGATAGACTCTACTTAAAGAGTATCAATTTCCTCGATTACATATCAGAAACCAATTGCACCTCAAAACTAAACTCGCGATAATAGATCAATAATACTCACTGATTGGCAACCAATGCTGAACATCCAGGAAAATATAGATTTAACTCCTTTAAATACATTACATTTAAGATCAACAGCAACTCACTATGTTGTCTTAAATAATATTGAACAACTGGCTGAAATTAGAGAACTTATTTCTAAAGTTCCAAAGTTCTTTGTCTTGGGAGGTGGGAGTAATTTAATTGTACCGGCTCGATATCAAGGTTTAGTTATTCATAATGAGTTGCGTGGCATTACTATTACAGAGGATGGCCAAGAGCGAATTGTTACAGCTATGGCTGGTGAGAACTGGGATGAATTTGTAGCTTATTGTACCAATCATGGTGCCTTTGGATTAGAAAATTTAAGCTTAATCCCAGGCACAGTGGGCGCATCGCCGATTCAAAATATTGGCGCGTATGGAGCCGAAGTTAAAGATTTTATCAAAAATGTATTGGTATATGATCTTCACACCGCTCAATTGGTTTACCTTAGCAACAGTGAATGTCAATTTAGTTATCGGAACAGTATTTTAAAAAATAATTCACGCTTTATCGTTATTAGTGTCACGTTTACTTTATCAGCGGAAGCTCATATTAATGTGAATTACGGTGATGTTGCGCAAAAAATTTCATCTTTAACTCATCCAACACCCCATGATTTGCGTCATATCATTATAAACATTCGTCAAAGTAAATTACCGGACCCCAAAGAGCTAGGTAATGCAGGTAGCTTTTTTCATAATCCCGTTATATCAAAGAAAATGGCGCAAAATTTATCGAATCAACACCCAACTTTACCGATGTACCCTACACTCGATCCCGAGAAGCTTAAAGTATCAGCTGGATGGCTTATTGATAATTTGGGCCTGAAAGGATCCCAAAGAGGCAATGTTGGCATTTACAAGCAGCATGCGTTGATTATGGTAAATTATGGTGGTGCTCATCAAGCTGAATTATTGGAATTCGCTGATTGGATTCAAACACAAATTAAAGAACATTATGATATACAACTAAATATTGAACCAATTATTTTAGACTAAAGGCCTCAATATTTTTGTATTATAAGTAAAGCTAACTCATATACCATATATTATTATGTTGCATGTGTGTAGCTTATTCACGCGAGAACATGCACATTGAAACAGAACAAAAAAACTCAGCAAATTGGTTAACCTGGACAGGATTGGTTTAATGTCCCATTACCAGTATGTTAGCAGCGAGCAGATGATTAATAAGTTCAGCAGAATCAGAAGTTCCATAAGCAGAGACAACATCAACACCACTTAACACGATTGTTTCTGGGGAGGCATTAAACTGTGCATTGCCAGTGAGATCGGTTTTAATTACAGTATCGGTTTGATTCGTTGACTCATTATGTACGGTGCTAATTTGCAACAAAGCATCCAAAGAATCAGAACTCAGAGTGCTATCCTTAAACAGATCGCTTAAGTCCAACGTACTTTTATCTCCACCAACATCCCCGTCTGTACCCAATTTAAAATCCGTAATAGTATCAATTACAGGTTCATCGCCAATATCTGCTTTTTCAAAAACAAAAATATCGTTTCCACCACCTCCAGTCATGTGATCGTTGCCCATAACTCCATAAATCACATCATTTCCTAAACCACCTACTATTGTATCGTCACCTTGTCCACCATAAAGATGGTCATCCCCTTCACCACCAAAAATCAAATCATTGCCTTCTGTACCATAAATTGACTCACTTCCAGATCTGCCGTGCAATTCAACGCCTCCCATTGATGGTGAAGGCGTAGACGTGTTTTCTTGAGTATTCGCATCATAAAAAAGTACGTAATCATCCACTAAACCTAAATCCGATAAAGTATAGATTTGATACTCTTGCGAAGAAGAAACAGTAATATCATGGGTAGTCATGAACGTATTGATTAGAGACTCAGCGTCATGGATAAAATCATAGCTGTAATGGTCCGATGAACCATTTGTGGAACTTCCTGAAGAGTAATTTATCTCGTTATTAACCATAGTATTAAACTGATCATTAAAGTCCTTCAACTCCTCATAAGTAATGATTGAGCTGCTGAATGCATTTATAATAACGCTGATGTCACTTAACAGATAAGCAGGCAGATAGCCGTTCATATAGTGTTGAAGAATCTGAGCATAACTTCCTTGAGTTAAATATTGCACTTCACTGATTGCAGCAAGAGCGCTCTCTCCAGGAACTAATGCATCCATACTGACCTGTAATGCCTGTTGACTCGCAGCCATAAACTCAATAACCTCAGGGCTGACTAAATCACCCAAATCAAGGCGCAAGGCAATATCCTGCAAAAAGGCTTTATCACTAAAATCAGCAATAGCCCCCTCAGGCAGCTCCAACAATGCCTTACTGATAGCGTCAAAAACAGAAAAGGAAACATGCCCTTCATCAGTAGAATAATGAACGGCAGCAAGTTCCGCAAATTGTACAGCAGCAGTCATCACTGAAGCATTTTGAGCTAAAATTTCATTTGAGCCTAGAATCGGGTTAAGATTGATCAACTCTGTACCTTCAGGTAAACCCAAACGAGCTACAATATTGGTATTCGCGGTTTGATAATCAAAACCTGATTCCAACTGAGCCTGCAGCAAACTGGTTAAGGGTGAAATAATCGCTGAGCCAACAGGACCGAACAAATTGATTTCATAACTCAACCCTGTATCTACGTCAAAGCCGCCTGTTTGCACGGCTCGAGCTTCACCCAAAACGTATTGACCATCACCATTTACGTCCAATTTGGCAAGATCCAACACCCACTCAACATGACCGTATTGATCTGTTATACCCAGACGCTCACCCTCATCTTCCTGATTATTTCCATTGATATCCAGATAGAGAATTGCTCCTACAATCGTTCCATCAATTGTTGCCGTTCCACCACTAATAACTACCCCAGTTAATTGATTATCTCCTGAATCATTCAACACAGCGCCATTCGACAAGGTCACTTTGAAGTACTCAGTAGCTGCTCCGCCTGAATAGTTTACGGTAATTGTGTATGTGTTAGACGTTGGAGTAGAAACCGATACTCCAATGATATTCGAACCTTTTATCACTATTGTATCGGTGCTGACTGTAAAATCAGTAATCGTATCAATTGGAGCAGCACCTGCCGTGGCACCGCCTTGGCCTTTCAATAAAACAATTTGATCGCTGCCTGCACCTGTCGTGATGGTATCATTTCCCAATCCACCAATAATAACGTCATTTCCTCCACCGGCACTAAGAACATCATTACCTGAATCACCGTTTATCCATTCACCAGAGGCAGTTCCAGAAATAGTTTCTGCTGGAGTGTTTCCAAGAATTTCAAGAATAACTGGCGTAGTTTGAGTACTTGTGCTGCCACTGGATGTTTCTGTAGCCGTTACAGCAGCAGTAATGGCGTTAATTTGCACCTCAGTCAAAGCTGTTGTTGTCGTTAAGCGAATGTCATTACCTGAGATAACAGTAGCACTGCCACCGGTCACCGTAACTGCTGTATTAGTCACTGTATCAAATAATGTGACACCATCTGGAATAGAGGTCAAAGTGATATTACTGAGCGTTTCACTGCCGTCTGTGTCAGTAAGATAAGCCTCTGTGTGCAAAATGTATTCAAAACCGGAGGCTTGTGAGATAAAAAGATTATCCCATCGCACCTGGCTATCGTTATCAAAAGTATAAAATCCTATTGAATTTAACGCAGGAGCTGTCGATGCCCCGCCACTGATACTGCCATAAACAAATTCAAGGTTTGCAGTAGCACTAGAATTGGTGGCATCAACAGCTGAAACAGATATTCCATTTGCACTGACATTAATAGTAACATTGAACCAATCATCACCATTAAAAGTGGTCCGTGCCAAATCTACAGGAATTCCCGAAACGACCTGAACCAAACTGAGCTCAAGATACTGGCCTGGAAGAAATTGAAATGCACTGCCCCCTGGAGCGTAATCTGTACCTTGATTTTCCCATCTTAGTAAAAAATAATTAGACGTATTTTGATAACCAAAAACAATACCCACTCCATTGGCTTGAGCCGAACTGGCATCCGCATACATATCCGCAGAAATCACATAATTTGTCAGAGCTCGTTCTCCAGCGGTCATCCGATCACTGTTTAACAAAAGAACACCTTGGGCATCATCAACGTTATTATTGTTATAAATTACAGTGCCGCTTGACTTATTCCACCTACTACTAAAAACGCTTTCTTCTGTGGCGTTTGTCCCAGTCTGTCCAGCCCAAGCAATACTGTTGAATAAAGAAGCTTCTGTAGACGATTTTCCGCTGCCCCCCTGTATTTCAGCAAAAGTATTACTGAACAATGCCACACTGGTCCAGTTGATCAAATTATTATCGCCAGTATCATTGCTAAAATTTGCAGCCACAACTGCTGTACCTGCGGTGACTGTTGGTAAACCCAAGTGAGCATAAATAACAGGTGCATCGGCAACTTCAGGCAAATTAAACGTGAATGTATTAGGGGATTGATCCAGATTTACACCTCCATCAGTAGTTCCGCCAGTATCCCTAACCTGGAAAGTAAAACTGGTTGAACCACTAAAATTAGAATCAGGTGTAAATACCAAGAGACCAGCATCAATATCAGAAGGAGCAATATTTTGAGCTACAGTTACAGCAACACCATTTAATGTTAGCGTTCCATTAGTCGGCAAAGTAGTGATTCTCACTCTGAAAAGAGAGTTGGCAGGACTATCATTTACATCAGTCATACTAAAATAGGCTGTAGATAATACGACCGGACTGGTATCACTTAGATTAATCAGGTAATCTGCGCCCTGTGGCGCATCATTGACTGAGTTCACTGTTACGTTCACTGTGGCTGTTTCCGTTACACCACCGGATGTAACCGTGTAAGTAAAGCTGCTATTGCCGTTATAATTTGCTACTGGCGTAAATGTCAAAGTATCATTAGCATTCAAAAGTACGGTTCCGTTAGATACGTTCACAGTGCCGCCAGAAACAATTGCTATACCGTCAATTGCAGTGATAGTTCGTCCGGAATTTTCAAAACTGTCGTTAGCAAAAACATCAATGACTACTGCGTTATCTTCATTAGTTGTGGCAGTGTCATCCATGATGTCAGCTACTGATGTAATAAAAAGGGTCATTAAGTCTGTGTCAGTTGACGTGCCGTCTGTGGTGGTCATCGTAAGTGTGTCTGTAAGATCAAAGTCAGCAGTTGGTCGATACACTAATCCCTCTAAAGCGAGAGTGATTTTATCAGGAGCGCCTACCAGAGTGATACTGCTGGTCCCATTATTCGTAAGAGTAACCCCCTGTTCAATTGCAACAGAACTGGATGCCGTCAAGGTACCGTGCAGTACAGTAAATGTAGTAGTCACAGTTGAGCTATCAACATCTGTTACGGAAAATGCATTATTGTTTGCAATTCTAAATGGTCTTGCAACGTCCTCATTCATTGTTTGACTTACACGAAGACCATTTATCGGAGTGTCATCGACTGGTGTCACATCTATGCTCAAGGTAGAAGTATCAGTGCTGCTACCATCGCTCATGGTGTAGGTGGTCACTGGAGCCGCACCGTTATAATTCGCTGTAGGGATAAAACTGAACGCCCCATTGGCATCAATACGTAACGTACCAATTCCCGCAATAGTCGCCGTGTCGCCTGCATTATAAGTTGCGGGATCGCCTGCTACAGTAAACTGAGTGATACTCACCGCACCGTCCACACTGCTCGTTCCGGCCAGCACATTACCATTTAATGTGGTGTCTTCTGCCGTACTTAAGACTTCATCCGCATCGCTAAAGGCATCATCCACAGGGGTAACGTCCAGACTCAAGGTTGAGGTGTCATTGCTGCTGCCATCGGTCAGGGTGTAGGTCACCACAGGAACCGCACCGTTGTAATTGGCTGTTGGAACAAAGCTAAACGCTCCATTAGCACTAATCTGTAGGGTACCAACTCCGGCAATAGTCGCCGTGTCGCCTGCATTATAAGTAGCCGGATCGCCTGCCACGCTAAACTCCGTGACACTCACCGCACCGTCCACACTAGTCGTTCCAGTCAGCACGTTGCCGTTCAATGTGGTGTCTTCTGCGGTACTTAAGACTTCATCCGCATCGCTAAACGCATCATCGACAGGGGTAACGTCCAGACTCAAAGTCGAGGTATCATTGCTGCTGCCATCGGTCAAGGTGTAGGTCACTACCGGAACCGCACCGTTGTAATTCGCTGCTGGAATAAAACTGAAGGCTCCATTGCCATTAATTTGTAGGGTACCAATTCCGGCAATAGTCGCCGTGTCGCCTGCGTTATAAGTGGCCGGATCACCTGCTATAGTAAACTCCGTGACACTCACCGCACCGTCGACACTGTTCGTTCCGGTCAGCACATTACCATTTAATGTGGTGTCTTCTGCGGTACTTAATACTTCATTGGCATCACTAAAGGCATCATCGACTGGAGTCACGTCGATACTCAAGGTTGAAGTATCAGTACTGCTGCCATCGGTCAGGGTGTAGGTCACCACAGGAACCGCACCGTTGTAATTGGCTGTTGGAACAAAGCTAAACGCACCATTGGCATTAATTTGTAGGGTACCAACTCCGGCAATAGTCGCCGTGTCACCTGCATTATAAGTAGCCGGATCGCCTGCTACGCTAAACTCCGTGACACTCACCGCACCGTCCACACTGCTCGTTCCGGTCAGCACGTTGCCATTTAATGTGGTGTCTTCTGCGGTACTTAATACTTCATTGGCATCACTAAAGGCATCATCGACTGGAGTCACGTCGATACTCAAGGTTGAAGTATCAGTACTGCTGCCATCGGTCAGGGTGTAGGTCACCACAGGAACCGCACCGTTGTAATTGGCTGTTGGAACAAAGCTAAACGCACCATTGGCATTAATTTGTAGGGTACCAACTCCGGCAATAGTCGCCGTGTCACCTGCATTATAAGTAGCCGGATCGCCTGCTACGCTAAACTCCGTGACACTCACCGCACCGTCCACACTGCTCGTTCCGGTCAGCACGTTGCCATTTAATGTGGTGTCTTCTGCCGTACTCAAGACTTCATCCGCATCACTAAAGGCATCATCCACAGGAGTCACGTCGATACTCAAAGTCGAGGTATCAGTACTGCTGCCGTCACTCATGGTGTAAGTCACCACAGGAACCACACCGTTGTAATTGGCTGTTGGAACAAAGCTAAACGCTCCATTAGCACTAATCTGTAGGGTACCAACTCCGGCAATAGTCGCCGTGTCGCCTGCATTATAGGTTGCCGGATCACCTGCTACAGTAAACTCCGTGACACTCACCGCACCGTCCACGCTGCTCGTTCCGGTCAGCACGTTGCCATTCAAGGTAGTGTCTTCTGCAGTACTCGAGACTTCATCCGCATCACTAAAGGCATCATCCACAGGAGTCACGTCGATACTCAAAGTCGAGGTATCAGTACTGCTGCCGTCACTCATGGTGTAAGTCACCACAGGAACCGCACCGTTGTAATTGGCTGTTGGAACAAAACTAAACGCTCCATTGGCATTAATTAGTAGGGTACCAACTCCGGCAATAGTCGCCGTGTCGCCTGCGTTATAAGTGGCCGGATCGCCTGCTACACTAAATTCAGTAACACTCACCGCACCGTCCACACTAGTCGTTCCAGTCAGCACGTTGCCATTTAATGTGGTGTCTTCTGCCGTACTCAAGACTTCATTGGCGTCGCTAAAGGCATCATCCACAGGGGTAACATCGAGGCTTAAAGTCGAGGTGTCATTGCTGCTGCCATCGGTCAGGGTGTAGGTCACTACAGGAACCACACCGTTGTAATTGGCTGTTGGAACAAAACTGAACGCCCCATTAGCATTAATTTGCAGAGTACCAATTCCGGCAATAGTCGCCGTGTCGCCTGCATTATAAGTAGCCGGATCGCCTGCTACGCTAAACTCCGTGACACTCACCGCACCGTCCACACTGCTCGTTCCGGTCAGCACATTACCATTTAGGGTGGTGTCTTCTGCAGTACTTAAGACTTCATCCGCATCACTAAAGACATCATCCACAGGAGTCACGTCGATACTCAAAGTCGAGGTGTCACTGCTGCTGCCGTCACTCATGGTGTAAGTCACCACAGGAACCGCACCGTTGTAATTGGCTGTTGGAACAAAGCTAAACGCCCCATTAGCATTAATCTGTAGGGTACCAATTCCCGCAATGGTTGCCGTGTCGCCTGCATTATAAGTAGCCGGATCGCCTGCCACGCTAAACTCCGTGACACTCACCGCACCGTCCACACTGCTCGTTCCGGTCAGCACATTACCATTTAGGGTGGTGTCTTCTGCAGTACTCAAGACTTCATTGGCATCACTAAAGGCATCATCCACAGGAGTCACGTCGATACTCAAAGTCGAGGTATCAGTACTGCTGCCGTCACTCATGGTGTAAGTCACCACAGGAACCGCACCGTTGTAATTGGCTGTTGGAACAAAGCTAAACGCCCCATTAGCATTAATCTGTAGGGTACCAATTCCCGCAATAGTCGCCGTGTCGCCTGCATTATAAGTGGCCGGATCGCCTGCTATAGTATACTCCGTGACACTCACCGCACCGTCGACACTGCTCGTTCCGGTCAACACGTTGCCATTTAATGTGGTGTCTTCTGCCGTACTTAAGACTTCATCCACATCACTAAAGGCATCATCCACAGGAGTCACGTCGAGGCTCAAGGTTGAGATATCGCTGCTGCTGCCATCGGTCAGGGTGTAGGTCACTACAGGAACCACACCGTTGTAATTGGCTGTTGGAACAAAGCTAAACGCTCCATTAGCATTAATTTGTAGGGTACCAATTCCCGCAATAGTTGCCGTGTCGCCTGCATTATAAGTGGCCGGATCGCCTGCTATAGTATACTCCGTGACACTCACCGCACCGTCGACACTGCTCGTTCCGGTCAACACGTTGCCGACCAGTGTGGTGTCTTCTGCCGTACTTAAGACTTCATCCACATCGCTAAAGGCATCATCGACAGGAGTCACGTCGAGACTCAAAGTCGAGGTATCATTGCTGCTGCCATCGGTCATAGTGTAGGTCACTACAGGAACCGCACCGTTATAATTGGCTGCAGGGATAAAACTGAACGCACCATTGGCATTAATCTGTAGGGTACCAACTCCGGCAATAGTCGCTGTGTCACCTGCATTATAAGTGGCCGGATCGCCTGCTACACTAAATTCAGTAACACTCACCGCACCGTCCACACTGCTCGTTCCGGTCAGCACATTACCATTTAATGTGGTGTCTTCTGCAGTACTTAAGACTTCATTGGCATCACTAAAGGCATCATCCACAGGAGTCACGTCGAGGCTTAAAGTCGAGGTGTCACTGCTGCTGCCATCGGTCAGGGTGTAGGTCACCACGGGAACCACACCGTTGTAATTGGCCACAGGAACAAAACTGAATGCTCCATTGCCATTAATTTGTAGGGTACCAATTCCCGCAATAGTCGCCGTGTCGCCTGCATTATAAGTGGCCGGATCGCCTGCCACACTAAATTCAGTAACACTCACCGCACCGTCCACGCTGCTCGTCCCGGTCAGCACGTTGCCATTTAATGTGGTGTCTTCTGCTGTACTTAAGACTTCATCCGCATCACTAAAGACATCATCCACAGGAGTCACGTCGATACTCAAAGTCGAGGTGTCACTACTGCTGCCGTCACTCATGGTGTAAGTCACCACAGGAACCGCACCGTTGTAATTGGCTGTTGGAACAAAGCTAAACGCTCCATTAGCATTAATTTGTAGGGTACCAATTCCCGCAATGGTTGCCGTGTCGCCTGCATTATAAGTAGCCGGATCCCCAGCTACGCTAAACTCCGTGACACTCACCGCACCGTCCACACTGCTCGTTCCGGTCAGCACATTACCATTTAGGGTGGTGTCTTCTGCAGTACTCAAGACTTCATCCGCATCACTAAAGGCATCATCCACAGGAGTCACGTCGATACTCAAAGTCGAGGTATCAGTACTGCTGCCGTCACTCATGGTGTAAGTCACCACGGGAACCACACCGTTGTAATTGGCTGTTGGAACAAAGCTAAACGCCCCATTGGCATTAATTTGTAGGGTACCAATTCCCGCAATAGTCGCCGTGTCGCCTGCATTATAAGTGGCCGGATCGCCTGCCACACTAAATTCAGTAACACTCACCGCACCGTCCACGCTGCTCGTCCCGGTCAGCACGTTGCCATTTAATGTGGTGTCTTCTGCTGTACTTAAGACTTCATCCGCATCACTAAAGACATCATCCACAGGAGTCACGTCGATACTCAAAGTCGAGGTGTCACTGCTGCTGCCGTCACTCATGGTGTAAGTCACCACAGGAACCGCACCGTTGTAATTGGCTGTTGGAACAAAGCTAAACGCCCCATTAGCATTAATCTGTAGGGTACCAATTCCCGCAATGGTTGCCGTGTCGCCTGCATTATAAGTAGCCGGATCGCCTGCTACGCTAAACTCCGTGACACTCACTGCACCGTCCACACTGCTCGTTCCGGTCAGCACATTACCATTTAATGTGGTGTCTTCTGCAGTACTTAAGACTTCATTGGCATCACTAAAGGCATCATCAACAGGGGTAACATCGAGGCTTAAAGTCGAGGTGTCACTGCTGCTGCCATCGGTCAGGGTGTAGGTCACCACGGGAACCACACCGTTGTAATTGGCCACAGGAACAAAACTGAATGCTCCATTAGCATTAATTTGTAGGGTACCAATTCCCGCAATAGTCGCCGTGTCGCCTGCATTATAAGTAGCCGGATCGCCTGCTACGCTAAACTCCGTGACACTCACCGCACCGTCCACGCTGCTCGTTCCGGTCAGCACGTTTCCATTCAAGGTAGTGTCTTCTGCCGTACTTAAGACTTCATCCACATCACTAAAGGCATCATCCACAGGGGTAACATCGAGGCTCAAGGTTGAGATATCGTTGCTGCTGCCATCGGTCAGGGTGTAGGTCACTACAGGAACCACACCGTTGTAATTGGCTGTTGGAACAAAACTGAACGCCCCATTAGCATTAATCTGTAGGCTACCAATTCCCGCAATGGTTGCCGTGTCGCCTGCATTATAAGTGGCCGGATCGCCTGCTATAGTATACTCCGTGACACTCACCGCACCGTCGACACTGCTCGTTCCGGTCAACACGTTGCCATTCAAAGTCGTGTCTTCTTCAGTACTTAAGACTTCATCCACATCACTAAAGGCATCATCAACAGGGGTAACATCGAGGCTTAAAGTCGAGGTGTCACTGCTGCTGCCATCGGTCAGGGTGTAGGTCACCACGGGAACCACACCGTTGTAATTGGCCACAGGAACAAAACTGAATGCTCCATTGGCATTAATTTGTAGGCTACCAATTCCCGCAATGGTTGCCGTGTCGCCTGCATTATAAGTAGCCGGATCGCCTGCTACGCTAAACTCCGTGACACTCACCGCACCGTCGACACTGCTCGTTCCGGTCAGCACGCTGCCGTTCAATGTGGTGTCTTCTGCCGTACTTAAGACTTCATTGGCATCACTAAAGGCATCATCAACAGGGGTAACATCGAAGCTTAAAGTTGAGGTGTCACTGCTGCTGCCATCGGTCATAGTGTAGGTCACCACAGGAACCGCACCGTTGTAATTGGCTGCAGGAACAAAGCTAAACGCTCCATTAGCATTAATCTGTAGGGTACCAACTCCGGCAATAGTCGCCGTGTCGCCTGCGTTATAGGTTGCCGGATCGCCTGTCACGCTAAACTCCGTGACGCTCACCGCACCGTCCACGCTGCTCGTCCCGGTCAACACGTTGCCGTTCAGTGTGGTGTCTTCTGCCGTACTTAAGACTTCATTGGCATCACTAAAGGCATCATCCACAGGGGTAACATCGAGGCTTAAAGTTGAGGTGTCACTGCTGCTGCCATCAGTCAGGGTGTAGGTCACCACAGGAACCGCACCGTTGTAATTGGCTGTTGGAACAAAGCTAAACGCCCCATTAGCATTAATCTGTAGGGTACCAATTCCCGCAATAGTCGCCGTGTCGCCTGCATTATAAGTGGCCGGATCGCCTGCTATAGTATACTCCGTGACACTCACCGCACCGTCGACACTGCTCGTTCCGGTCAACACGTTGCCATTCAAAGTCGTGTCTTCTGCCGTACTTAAGACTTCATCCACATCACTAAAGGCATCATCAACAGGGGTAACATCGAGGCTTAAAGTTGAGGTGTCGCTGCTGCTGCCATCGGTCAGGGTGTAGGTCACCACGGGAACCACACCGTTGTAATTGGCCACAGGAACAAAACTGAATGCTCCATTGGCATTAATTTGTAGGGTACCAACTCCGGCAATAGTCGCCGTGTCGCCTGCATTATAAGTAGCAGGATCGCCTGTCACGCTAAACTCCGTGACACTCACCGCACCGTCCACACTGCTCGTTCCGGTCAGCACATTACCATTTAGGGTGGTGTCTTCTGCAATACTCAAGACTTCATTGGCATCACTAAAGGCATCATCCACAGGAGTCACGTCGATACTCAAAGTCGAGGTATCAGTACTGCTGCCGTCACTCATGGTGTAAGTCACCACAGGAACCGCACCGTTGTAATTGGCTGTTGGAACAAAACTAAACGCTCCATTGGCATTAATTAGTAGGGTACCAACTCCGGCAATAGTCGCCGTGTCGCCTGCGTTATAGGTTGCCGGATCGCCTGCTACACTAAATTCAGTAACACTCACCGCACCGTCCACACTAGTCGTTCCAGTCAGCACGTTGCCATTTAATGTGGTGTCTTCTGCCGTACTCAAGACTTCATTGGCGTCGCTAAAGGCATCATCCACAGGGGTAACATCGAGGCTTAAAGTCGAGGTGTCATTGCTGCTGCCATCGGTCAGGGTGTAGGTCACTACAGGAACCGCACCGTTGTAATTAGCTGCAGGAACAAAACTGAAAGCACCATTGGCGTCAATGCGCAGAGTGCCTACGCCGTCAATGGTAGCGGTATTGCCAGCGTTATAAACCGTAACATCACCTGCCACAGTAAACTGGGTCACAGTGACCGCACCGTCCACACTGCTCGTTCCGGTCAGCACGTTGCCGTTCAGTGTGGTGTCTTCTGTCGTACTCAAGACTTCATCCGCATCGCTAAACGCATCATCGACTGGAGTGACATCGATGCTCAAGGTCGAGGTGTCATTGCTGCTGCCATCGGTCATGGTGTAAGTCACTACAGGAACCGCACCGTTGTAATTCGCTGCCGGGATAAAACTAAAGTCACCATTCGCATCAATGCGCAAAGTTCCTATTCCGGTGATGCTGGCTGTATCTCCAGCTGTGTAGAGTACCGGATCACCTGCCACACTAAATTGAGTAACACTAATCGGACCATCCACACTACTCGTTCCGGTCAGCACGCTTCCATTTAAAGTGGTGTCTTCGGCCGTACTCAATACCTCATTCGCATCGCTAAAGGCATCATCCACAGGCGTGACGTTTATACTCAAAGTGGAGACATTACCACTGCTGCCATCGCTTAAGGTATATGTAACGACTGGAACCACACCATTGTAATTGGCTGCTGGAATAAAATTAAAATCGCCATTGGCATCAATATGCAAACTACCAATTCCAGCAATAGTGGCCGTGTCTCCAGCGACGTAGGTTGCGAAATCACCCAAAATGGTAAACTCTGTAACAGTCACTGTTCCGCCATCACTGCTCGTACCTATCAATACATTACCATTCAAAATAGTGTCTTCAGCGGTACTCAATACTTCATCTGCATCGCTAAAGGGATCAGCCACTGGAGTGACATCGATGCTCAAGGTCGAGGTATCGCTGCTGCTTCCGTCGCTCAGCATGTAGGTAACTAAAGGAACGACACCATTGTAGTCAGGGGCAGGTATAAAACTGAAATGACCATTGGCATCAATGCGTAAAGTACCTACTCCAGCAATACTAGCCGTATCGCCTGCATTATAGACAGTCAGATCACCTGCCACACTAAATTGAGTCACACTCACCGCACCATCTACACTGCTAGTACCCGTCAGCACATTGCCGTTTAAATTGGTATCTTCAGCGGTACTCAATATTTCATTAGCATCACTAAAGGCATCATCTACAGGAGTGATGTCTATACGCAATGTATTAGAGGTTGGGTCGAGATCAATACCTCCATTTAAAGTTCCGCCGTTATCCTGAACCTGAAATGTAAATTGAACGCTGCCATTGCTATTTGCTAGAGGAACATAAACAAGAGTATTGGCATTTATTGCTGCACTACTGATAATTTGCCCGGGAGTGACCATCACTCCATTCAAATACAGAGCACCTTCAACTGGAAGCGTATTAATTTTAACCGCAAGCAAAGTGTTAGCAGTGGAATCATCCGGATCAGTAAAACCAAAATCAGTTGCATTAATAACAATTGGAGTATCTTCAAGAGTGGATATGTTTTTGTTTGTGCCCTCAGGGGCATCATTAACCAAGCCGACAGATAAAGATAAAATATTATTATTTTCTGTAGTTCCATCTGAAATGGTATAGGTCGTATTTGGAATTGAACCACTGTAATTATGCAGGGGATTAAATATGTAGTTTCCATTAGCAAGAATGGTTAACTGACCTCTGCCAAGAATACTTGCTGTCTGTCCTGCTTGATATAATGTGGAATCACCATCAATTCTAAACTTGGTAACATATAAAACATCCCCTTCTGGGTCCTTATCATTAACTAACACATTGCCCATAAGGACGCTGTCTTCAAGCGCTACGCCATTATCAGGCAGTACGTAAGGAGAGTCATTTGTGCCATGAATATTTACCGTTAGCTTTTGTATAGTGCCATCTTTCGCTACAGCGTCAAAGGTCACAACCCGCACTTCACCTGCTTTAAGCGAATCAACTAAGAGACTGTTATGATTCAATTCATAAGTCCATTTACCAGAAGCATCCAGGGTAAATGTACCCAGCGCCCCTGAAAGATTTCCAGGAATAAAACCATTAATACTAGAAATTTGGGCTTCAAACTTTAGTGTTCCAGGAAGGGAATTATTTACACCACCAGACTCCGTTACATCACCTTTAAAAATTCCACTAATTATCGAATGAGGTATAGAAATGTTGGGTATTACCAAAGCCTTATCTGAATCGTTTATCTCTGATACTGGCTTGAATATTATGGCTTGTGGATTTATTGTTGATTTGAAATCATCAAAATCCTCGAATAACAAAGGTGGAGGGATGAATCCAGAAGATACTAATCTGTTACTGAAGAGCACTTCCAAATAAAAAGGTTCTTTGACCGACTCTGTTTTGTCAAAGTATGCTCCAGAAGCAATCAGTTTATTTACAAAAACAGAGATATGGTTGTATTCACCGAATGAACCTTGAATAACTGATTGGTTCGAATTTAATATACCAGGCTTTAAAGCATGCGAAATTCCATCTAGCGAGAATGGTTTGTTTAAAGCCAATTCTTTGGGTGGATCATGGATGATTTGTATGTATGCCTCACCGCTTAATAAGGTAAGAACATCACCGTGATAAAGAGCAGCACCAGATTTAACGATACGAGCGTCTCCATCTGCGTTGACCTTTTCAAGTACGCCGTTAAGGACTCTTACAACACCAATAGCGACTTGTGATAACATGCCATATCCCTATATAAGCTGGTGTGCTTCCTTTAATAATAGACCAAAAAACAATCAACATGTAAAATTGGAAACACAAGCCACTGATAATTAGTGCGATTTTTGAGCTATTCAGGTTGCCTCAAAAAGTACATCCATCAGCTTCACCTGAGTTCAATCTAAACTATTTGATCATAAGATTAAAAAATCTTGTTATAGCCTCTCAAAGAGGCATTGATTCATTTTGGGAGTAATCATGTGCCCCTTTCATTTATTTAACCGAAGAATAAGCTCTGCTTGAATCAGGCCTGACGTAAGGTTCAGATAAAAACCCGACTCGCTCATCTGGATTAAAAAAACTGGATGAAAACAGAGAAGCAGAAGATGAAGTCTCGTGGAGATGAGGCACCAGTTTCAGGCTTACTATTGCATCCTGTACCTCCTCTGGCAGTTCCTTTGTTAGATAAGCTAATTGATGATTCGCTAACTTCATATCAAAGGAACTGATTTTTTCATCAAGGAAGCCATACCGCAACCCTGTAAAATTAACACCAAGTGCCTTTGCTGCATCGGACATACGCTCTAAATGTCTTTTTTTATCATCTAACATTACAAGATGCGCAGGTTTTTTTGGACATTTTTTCATGAATTCTTGCCAAACTATTCCTTTATTTTTCCCATTACAAAAAATAATTCCTTGCTCATAAGAGTCATCGCTCACATCAATACAGTTTCTGGAGAAATCAATTCCAATAGCCTCCAGTTGAAGAACCGTAGATTGTTTTATCGTGATGTCGCGTGCCGTCAGTGCCAATACAGGTATCCCTATATCTTGAAGCGCCTTAATGATCCGGATCATTCCAGGTTCTACTGCCCTTGTGACAGTGTGAGCTTGAACAGCAGAATATATCAAGAGCGTTAATCGCATAGCTTCTAGTGGTTCAGGAAGAGCCTTAAGGGCATAATCAGCCAAGTGAGTAAACCATTGATCACTTCCTAATTCCAGAGTTGATTCCATAACCGTATTATCCAGGTCAAGGACAAACCAGGTATCATAGCTGATAGTCCTTAAAGCCGATTTAATCGTTTGAACTTCCTGGATATCTTGCTTGTGTTTTTTTGGAGGACTTGAGAAAAAGGGATTCAATCCTCGAGGAAATGCTGATTTTAAAAAATCAGCTCTGATTAATAACTCAACTCGCTCCAGCAGTTCGATATTTTCTTCATAAGCCTCCAACACACCTTTGATTAAATCAGTTTGATGAGAAGAACCTGTGGGATCTGAGGAATAGGTCCTTGCTTCCTTCAATTGATATTTAAAATCAGACAAAGTACCCCAACAGCCTTGTTCATAAAATACACGTCCGAAATTTCGCCTGATTTTATTTTCAACTTTTACTGTATCACTTAAAACAATACCATCAAGAGAGTCTAATGCAGCAACCCAAAAACTTTGCGCGTTCGCGCCTCGTTTTCCTGAGAGACTTTGGACGGGTAATTGTATTAACCGATTTAATAGATGATGATCTCGCCCCTCTTCCTTGCGCAAATCAACACCATGCTCCTCACGTGTTTCATGAAGAGCCGTGACCAAAGGATTTTCAGCATAAACTTCAAATTGGTGTTCAATTAAGCGATTGATGATGTCTTGATAAATTGTGTCTCTAAACAGTTTTCCAACAAATTCTTCTAAAAAGTCATACTCCAAATCAGGGAATGGTTTCCCCACCTCCAAAGAAAAACGTCGATCATCTTTGATGGCATGAATGTCTTGAGTTCCCGCAGGTAATGTAATAGTAACAGGTCCTACACGATTTGATTTGACGCATCCCCAAATAATATCATTCCCTTGGCGTATGTAGGGTAAAATGCCGCAACGCATGGTTGGAACCGGGTATAAACCATGCTCATTTTTTTCCAGGCGAAGAAGTGGATAATGACGGGGATGCTTAAGCTCGATAGTTCTTGGCATTTTGGATCTTCCTATTCTTAATATTAAGTTTTAGAAAGCAACATCCCTATCACCAGCATTCTTTCAATGGTTATTGTTTAGGATAAAACAGTTTCAGACTAAACGCCCCAGGTTCAGGAACACTCCTAAACGCGCCTTCATCATGTTCTTTGTGGATAGGCTATGGGCAGGCAGATTATACCTTCTGCTTTATAATCTGTTAATACATTATTCATGAGGAACCCACTCATGTAATGATAATTCATTAGATACCTAAAGCGAACGAGGCTCGTTGAAGGCGACTACCATTGTCCGTGGTCGTTTGCAATTTAAAGAATTATTTGCTGGCTGAAACAGTCCATAGGAAGATACAGCAGAAGACGACGATGAAGATGAGGAGGAAGATGCTTCTGTCCCTTGCGCGCTAGCTGGTATATCGTGCTTTATTCGTTTAACTGATTCCTGGCTCAATCTGTTGTCAATATAAGAACGCTTGGCACTGCTATTATTCTGAAGTGTTGGATTAGCTTTTTTGAATTTTTTTGCAAACATCATTAGATCTCTAAAAGTTGGACGAGGGGTCAATTCTTTTTCAGCTGCCAAGTGTTGATTTTTTTTAAATGCCGCAGTTAAATCATATGCCGTTTGATTGCCATAACCTTTTTGTTCCAGAATAAATTGAATTTCTTCAGCCGGATAATCAGATAAGGTCAGCGTGATCATTCGTCGGGAAAGAGCATTACCAAGGGTCCTTCGTCCTGCCATAGTATTTGGATTTTGTGTCCCAATAAGCATAAAACCAGGACGTGTTGGACGATTCCCATTTAAATCACTACCCATCAATAATGAATTTAATAATCGTTCCAGCATGGGGGAACTATTGATTTCATCAATTACAACAATCGCACCTTGATTAAATGCTTTGAGAAGCAAAGATTCCTTTTCTGCAACGTCCATGCTGACCGGTATTTTGAAAAAAACAGCTTCTCCTTCTTGGTATTCTATATCCGCCTCTGCTTCTCTAAATCCTTGCTCAATTAATGTTTCAAAAACCAGTTCTGATTTACCAAGACCCGGCTCACCCTCAAAAATTATACCACCCAGTCCCCCATAGCGTTGCTCATCATTTACCGCTTGAGTTTTCCGGAATTCATGCAAAGACAACAAATCAGTCAAAAGTTGATGTGCAGGATATCTGGATGGGGTTATTTGAAATTTGACCTTTCGCGAGCCTCCATCATATTGTTGATGTGATGCCCTAATTATCAAAGGTGTTATCGGCTTAAACCTCTCGTTAAACTCTGCTTGATGCTGTTCAGGAACTAATGGTTCTCCAAGGGTATAAGCATAATGTGCAGCAACTTGTTCCGGATCAACCTCTGGGTTATTCCTGAGATAATTAAACGTGAGTAACGCCATCATTTGCAGCTCGCGAGGAGAAATCAGTATATCGGTGCTGGAGCATTCAACCAGAAATCGATACAGCTCAAGAAATTGTTTGCTCAATTGTTCAATCTGAGGCATTGAATAATGATAAGCTGCAAAAACAGGTTTAAGAATTTTTTCATAGAGTACGGCTGTCGGAAGAGGATCAAAAACCAGTGCATTACCGTGACGCATAAAAAATGCTGGCACTCTCCGCTCACCACCATAGCTCAAAGGATTCGCGGCGCATATCAGTTTATGTCGGGAAGAAAGCACCTTGATTTCGCCATCAATTAACAATGCAGGGGGTTCATTAAACAAGCCCTCAAACACGCTCAATTGACTTCCCTCAAGATTCACTTCATCAAGAAACAAATACCTATAATCATCGGTCTCATTATCATTTATCCAGTTTTTTATTTGATCAAAGCCAACATACAGTTTTTCACCATTTCGAACCAATTCATTCAGAACAAATGTTGTTTTCCCTGCACCAGAAAATCCTGTTAACAGAACATAAGGAAAATGGCATAACAAGGCTCTGATTTTTTGTTGACGTTCATCATCATACCTCATAACCTCTTTGGCTGAGGTTAAGGGATTAAGTTCCTTTAATTTTAAAGACTGTGGTTCCAAATTATTGATACCAGCCCAGGCTTGCTTGCTGTCCATTTCTGGAAATGCAAGCCGATATCGTCTTCTTGCCCGCAAAGTGATGAATGTATCTGAAATGCCATCATGTGGCAGAGAACCAAAGTAGGCTCTTAAATCGTCTACACTGACTTTGTGAGTTGTTCTGGGCATAAATTGAAAAGAGTTCTCATTTTGAGTCAGCAGAATTAATTGTCCAGGAGCTGACTCCAATAATTGGCGCTGCATTAATAATGATGCGAGTTGTTGTTCCAATTCTTGAGAACAGGTTCCTTTTAACAAAATACGTTTGTCGCTTTTTAGTGTATCTTCCAAAAAAGAGGGCTGACGACTGAATTGAAACTCAAGCGTGTCCTTGTTGAGCGAACCACTCAATCTCTCCAATAAATCAACAGAAGTTAATTCAGATACATCAAGTACCAACCAATCAGGTTGAAAACTCAATATCAGTGTCTGAGTATAATCAGGGTCGTTACTGACAATAATCTCGGTATGCACTTCTTGACGCTCAACCCATGGAGTAGTTACTGAACTAAGCGTCTCTACAGACACGTGAAACTCATCAGGAAGAACAACTCCTGGAGAAATACTGACATACAAATGGACTTGATAGCATTCACATTCAGTCAATAATCGAGCCCATTCATCTACAGAAATTGTATGGGTTAAATATATAGACAGCGCTCCACCCTGATTAGTCTCTATCAAACCCGGCTTTAAAACCAGACTCTGGTGTTCATCACTGAACTGATAATGATTGAAATATTTATAGAGATTATATGAGTTCAAAATAGTAAGGTCTGAATGTTCAACTGAAGAATCATCACTCACTTGAGAAGATAAACTGGTGTTTGTAATGGAACATCGATGCATGACCCCGGACAAATCGTATCCATTACTTTCAATCAACTGAAGATTATCAGGAATGGGTAAATTACTTCCTGGAAAGTGAGTTGCCCCAGGATAACAGGCTGCTTGCCAAAACAGTTTAAATTCATCATGATTCCATGGGGCGTTGCGCAATTCAATAATATTTCCCTCAAGATGAGCCAATGCACCCTCTTTAAAGCGCAGACGAGTTCCCTCTAAAACCCATGATCCCAGTAGCAACTGTTTCCAGTCACTACTATTGAATAAATTAATAACATGGGCAGATGCTTGCTGTTCAACAAAATGAATTCGATTTATCGATTCAGCCAGGCTGTCCTCCGACAATGGGTTTTTTTCAACTCGGTTAAATCGTGAATAAAAATCAGAGCCTTGATAACAATCTGGTTTATTGATATTAATAAGACCAAAAATCAATGTTGATTCAGGAACCGCAACTCCATCTGCACATCGTTTTTTATCCAAAAGACCATTAAATCGGACTAAATCTTCAACTGAAAACGTGTCGTAGTTCACAATCAAAATTGAAGGAAGACTGTTGTTATGACTTTTGATCAAAAAGTCGTAAAACGCGCCTCCAGGACCTCTTTGTAATGTACCTTGATGTCCATTGCGTTGAATAAAAGGAGCGGAGCAGATTAAATCCTGTGGAGAATGAGCATAATAAACCGAATAATTCCTGTTTTTTACGAGTAGTTCCAAGGCAAGCCGAAACGCATGAAGCGACTGAGTTGAACCAAATTCAATCAGTGTATTTTTAATCCTGTCTCCTTGAATCAAGTACTCGCAGTAATCCTGTGTTGACTGCATTTGCACAACTGGCCTATACCATGTTTTCAGTTCGTTCTTAAAATAATGTTTATTACCGGCTCCCCTCAAAACATCGTGCAATACATCGTATAAACTGTGTTCAATTCCTCGTACCTGACAACCCAGTACAGGGGGAGAATCAATAGGAGCATTTAAGGCCGCGTTGATTGGCAATTGACTTGTCAGAAGCTGAATGCATTCGCTTTTTTGTTGCGGGGTCAATAACTTCACACTCTTGGTTAATAATCGCCGGTAATCAACAGGATGCTTTTGGATGAATTGTGCCAGTAATTGATATGTTAATGTTGCAGCTCTTGATGAAAATAATCCTTGATACCAGGCTGGAACACCCTTCATAGTTCTCAGTAAAATTCCCTGAAGAGCTACAGGGCTGTATGCTTGGTCGGGGCCTAACAGTTGCAAAATATCTTGATAATTTGATGATTTACATAAACTCAGAAGTCCACCTTTTTGGATAAAAGCATCAGAATTTTCAATTTGGGGCACTAATAGTTCATTGACGGTTTCTATCGACACCAGTGTTCCCAATGACCGTTTAATGTATTTTGCTAAATTATGACGGGGTACTGTTTGAGCACCTTCGATTGAATTGGGATCATAAAATTGCCATTGATCTTTATCGATTCGTTTTATAGCGATAGCATGCCAGGGATTAAAAAGCCTGCATCCTGATTTAAGAAATGAATTAAAAGAATCTATTTTTTTCTTTCGCTCCAGATTCTTGTTGCTGAATAACGAATGACTCACTGCATCTTCTGATCTAAGTGGCTCCAGGATAAAGTCCACCCAGTTATCACCATCCAGTTCATGGGTAGGAACAGAGGGTACACTTTGGTTCTCTATTTGCTCTAAATTAGCTCCAATAAACGTTAAGGGTATGGCAGAACAGATCCCAGACAGATGATCTTTTACCAACTCCCATAGCAATTCAAATTGTTCAATTAAAACTTGATTCAACGAGGATAAAGTACCATCCCATTGCAAGATCCTCGCTTCAAGCTGTTTAAATTCTGAAAAATGTAACTGAGTAAATAACTGGGTTAAGGGCGTACATATTCCATCCATTATTTTAGGAATAAAAACAACATCCTTTTGTTTTAATGTAAGGTATTGCGCTAATTGTTGAACGATCATGGACTGGCTTAATGAACCGTTCGGTTTAGTGTATTGAAAAATATAGTCTTTAGCTGTTGGAGTGTGATTTAAATAGGACCGATAATTATGAAAAGAAATTGACTGTTGATAGAGAGTCCGTTCTGGTTCAGAAGATTGAAACGTTTTCCTTTTACTGGTAAGAAATTTTATAGAAACCCCCATCCTGTTCATTTGCTCAATGTATACCAGAGGGCTGCAAGGATCCTCTTTCAATGTAATGGTCTTTAACTGGCTTAGAAAAGGAACAAGATGAATAAGATTTTTTTCTATTGTCCGTGAAGTTGCTTCGGCGAGCGTGAGCGAATGCAATCGGGAGAGGTTTTTAAATTTGGAGTGATTTTGAAAAAAAAGATTTTGTTTACCATCTGTTATTAAAGAAAGCACTAAATCTTGAATATTAGGAGCGCAAGCAAACACGTTATTCAATTCATCCTCATTCAGAACACAAGATCCCAAATACAACAATTCCAGTTGGCTTAAAACAGGTAGATCGTCCGTACAGCCTGATAATGATAATAACTTAAGAGACATGCTCTTGAGGTTGGGATTGGTTAAAATCAAATGTTTTAATTCATCTGTTTTAAATCGTATATTTCTCAGATGTATCTCATTGAGGTTTGATAGATTCCATTTCTTGATTTCATCATGGCTCCCCTCTGCAGGATTAAAGTAGATAAAGATTTTCATTTCAGGGCAGCAAAGAATAAGCTCATTCAATATGCTCTTGGGCATAGTAACATCCTGTAAACTAAGCAGATTAATGCTCAAATTCTTTGGAGTGGAACCATCAAAAAGAGTACCCCCTTCTATTACTGATGATCTTAACTGGAGTATTTTTAGCTTTGGAAAAGAAACAATGATTTGTTTATATTGCTGGGTAGTGATTCTGGAATTTATGATCTCAATTGAAGTCAGGTTTTTATTAAAGGATTCAAACAGTTCCTCCTGATTTAGATTATCTATTGAAACGTTCTCCAAATTCGGAGCAGCCGCCATTAAATGACTAATGCTCTCGCTACTGGCTATTCTCCTTATTGCAAATACCATTAATTCTGGCATTACGGGAAGAGGAGCAGTTATTGGTTTTATTCTATCATCACAGGCTAAGAAAGTGATAGAAGGTGCCAAACGTTGATAGTCTGGATTATGAAAACTAATACGTATCGGCTTCATGTTAATGCTGAGATCGGGAAACCTCTTGAGAATCTCCTGAACTAGCAGGTCATTTTGCACATTAGGGTTATAAACAATCAATTGTTGTAACAAAGGTTGCGTATTCCTGATAAAAGAAAAGAAGGGGTCGTGCAAGTGTAAAGGAAGACGACGAAAATAATTAATATCTAAACGACGTATCGACGGCACCGCATCCTGCTCAATAAGACACGAAATCCAGTGTTCATCCAGTACAAACAATTCATCGATAGAACACCCCAGAATGATGCTTGATTCATTAAGAATCTTATTTACATGAGTAAAGCTTTGCTTTGTATTGTGTCGTTCATCCAAAAAATGACCAAGATTAGATTGAGTTACTCCTTGTAACGAATCTTTATGCCGAAAATATAAAGTAAATCCTTGGTCGAGGAGCTCATTGAATGCTTCTTTCACGATCCGGGTTTTTCTCTCAGTCCAATATAAAATGGTCCAATCCTGGACAATGAGTTTTTTCTGTTTTTTAACCTGTTTGATTGGCTTTATCCAATAAGCGTCCTGGCATTCAATCAAACGCATAACAGACAAATTTCCAGTAGGTGTTCGTGTATACTCCGGACTTTGCTGGGTTTGAGTATAATAGAACTCATTCGGTATCAATTTCTTAATGTTCAACTCCGCAATACAATATGTGAGCACAATGAGCTCAATTTTATCCGATGCAACAAAACAAGTCAAAACGACATTAATTTAATCATTATTTTGCCCGTCATTGATGCTTGTATGTACCAATAAACGGCTCAATAGCTCTTTTTTTTTTAAAAAAAGCCGCACAACTGATTATATTTTATACAGACAATTGGTATAATAAATCAACTATTCTAATTAACGAGTTAAAAATGCTTTTTATTCAGTACAGCAAAACCAAGGGTAACCTTCAAAACATTAAATCAGGTAAATCCTGATTCATTTGGGCCTTGTTTATAATTGGTCACCAAATGGTTTACACAGGAGTGGGGTTACATTCATGACAAAGTTGGCGGCACAGATAAAGAACTCGAACAAGCCATTGAAGATCGTATGCAATTCCTGACAGAAAATGCGGATCGAATCCATTTGGCGTTTTATGACGAACTTGTTGTTGGCGCATTTCGAATCGAGAATAAAACTGTAATGTACACTCAGATTCAGAGGAATATAAATTAAATGTAATTAAATAGCGTTAATCCTTGAATTCGGACGAAACTTTGTTGTGCAATCTGTAAATTCAGGACTTGAATGTTAAATTGTGTTGCTACTTCTATAGGATCGATTTCCCGAAGCAATTTTAAAGCCGCTTCACTGGTATCGAGCAAGGTTTTATTCGCATTATCAGCACTGTCTAATTGATTAAGACGAGCACCCAAGTCGGCTTGAATTTCAGAAATATTAGAGAATGCTGCATCTAACTGAGCCAATAATTGATTGTTTTCAGTTTTAGTCGCTGCTTTTTCAACCGGTGTTTTATAGGGTTGATTTAAATTCGCTATCATCCGTTGAACGGTGGAAAACATGGATTCATTCTGGGACGGAGCAATTTCGAAAGCATCACCAGCCTGTGGAGTACCGGTTACCGTCATATCCATACCATTAAAGGAAATTACAGATCCCTCCTTATATAAAGGAGCATCATCAGGTAACCCTGTTGGCGGAATGACATCCCCGCTTGCAGTACCACTAACCATAACGACTAAATTACCTTGAGTGTTAAGAGCAAAACTCATGGTATAAGTATCGGGTACGTAAGCAAGCGGATCAACGACTGAACCTGTGCTGACTACCCCCGTGCCCGTATTGGGAGTAGCAGTCTGTTTTACTGTAAACGTTCCATTACCATTGGGTATACGCATAAACACATTATCACCAGTGTCGTTCATGGCTACTTGCAGGCTATGAGTCACTGCCTGAAATCGCTGAGTACTGTCGCCATTGTATACAAACTGTCCTGAGGAGTTTATAGAAATGGGCTGGACAAACGACTTTCCTCCACTGAACATGTAATTACCATTAGAATCCTTTGTATTGGCATAATCCTGGAGCTGACCCAAAAGGTTTTTTGTTTCAACTGATAGTGCTTTTCTATCCTCTTCAGACAGTGCATCATTACCTGCCTGAATTTGAATTTCTCTCAAACGATTCAAGGAATGAATGGCATCAGTTAATATTCCTTCTTCCAAGCTAAGAGCACTTTCCGCAGACTGCCTATTTTTTTGCAATAATTCTGTAGCGCCTATACGATGATTCATTAATTCAATTTGAGATGAAGCTACAGGATCATCAGATGGTGATTGAACTTTTAGGCCACTGGATTGCTGGCCTTGCAATTTCATGACTCTTGATTGCAAATCCAATAAATTATTTAACCCGGTTTGATACATTTGATTGGTAGAAATTCTCATTTATCACCTCACCATATCGAACAACATGCTCATCATTTGATTGGATATTTCCAAAAGCTTCCCAGCTGCTTCATAGGCCTGTTTAAATTTAAGGAGATTCACTCCTTCCTCATCCTGATTCACGCCGCTTTTGCTTTGCCAAAAATCCAGCGCTTGTTTATGTAATACATCGGCCGATTCTGAACTTAGTTGAGCTTGTTTGGTTTGTCCGCCAACTTCTGCCAATAAATTGGCATATCGGTCAAAAAGACTTTCAGTCCCATTGGATAAAAATTTGTCCTGCTGGATACTCGATAAACTTAAACCGTTGCGGTTATCACCCACTGCGCCTGAATTATAATCAGCAGTAAATTGATCGCCTGATTTAGGAATACCCGATACCACCACAGAATAGGATGGAGTCACACTATCAGGTATCTGAATCGTATTATTAGTATTCGGTACAAAAGCAACAGGGCCTGTTGTGATACTGTCTGTTACATTGACCAGGTTGTATTGTGTGTCCGATATAAATTCAATTCGGTACTGTTTATTAACTGCCGTAGTATTGTATATCGTTCCCAAAGCAATTTGTCCCTGTCCTGTATTATTCAGTGAAGCTTGGGTACTAACGGTTGAAGCCATGGCAATTTCACGTGGATCATTAATTTGTAATGACAAATCTCGCCCAGCTCCACGGGTAGGAATTAACGTAAAGCGATCGTTATCAGCAAGGTTTGTCGTATCATCAACTGTAATCGTCATGCCCTCAAAAACCAGTTGACCTGCTGGTGGAGCAGGGGGTGTATTTGTCCAGTTTAAGAGCGTTGAACTTCCATCGGATTTACGAGTTACTCGTACCTCATTCGTAAAGGCATCGGTGACAACCAAATCGTAATCACTCAGTTTTGTTTGTGAAATATCCGATATGGCTACTGATAAGATTCCCGTGCCCGTATTTGTAGCTGGAGCGACAACCCTGTTTTTTTGTTGTGCAGAACTATTGTAATCGGTAAAAAAATCTTTACCGATTAGATTATTCAAATCCATGCCCAATTTATGTTGAGCATTAAACGTTTGAGCCAATCCTATAGCCATTTGTCCAATCATTTGACTGGCTTGGCCAACCACTTCACTCTCATAATCCATTAATCCGCCAAGCATACCTGAAGTTAATCTGGAAGTAATATCAATTTGACCGGTTCCATTATCCAAATAAACCTTTGTTCCCGAAACAGTTGAATTCCCCGCTCCGACAACCAAATCCCTTTGTTCTGTCCCTGAAACCAACATATCACCAGTTGCAATTCCCACACTGATTGTGCCATCACCTTGATCAAAAATAGACAAATTTGTGTATTGAGACAGTTCTTTAAGTAATTCATCCCTTCTATCAAGTAACTCTGGTGTATCAGGGGTGCTCATCAACTGTTTATTGATAGCGGCTATGTCTCTCGTCAGTTGATTGATTTGCCGAACTGCACCTGAAATTTGAGCTGTTGAATTCTGTTGATATTCATCCAGTTTGTTTTGCATGGAATTAAACTGTTGCACTAATAATTGGCTTTGTTTTATTGCCACACTTCTTGAGGAAATACTGTCAGGAGCGCTGTTTAGTTGGCCTAAAGCATCAAAAAACGACTGTAAGGACGTAGAAATGCTCGTCCCATCCTGAGACAATAATTTATCTATTTGAATAGCTTGATTATAGAATGTGTCAAATTGCGATTTAAGGCTTAAGGTAGTTCTGACCTGCGAATTAGTAAATTGATCAACATTTCGGTCGATTGACGCAACAAACACCCCGCTACCGATGTATGAACCAGCAAATCGTTGGGAAGGCCCAGGAGTAAATTGAATAGTCTGTCGAGTATAACCCTTAGTAGTCGCATTGGTTATATTATTTCCAGCGACCTGGAATGCACGTTGGAATGCACTTAAGCCAGTATAAGCAATATTCAGTATGGACATCTTCGTTCACTCCCTAGACTTATGCATACAATTGTTCCAAGCGTTACACCTGATCTGCGAATCCACATCGCTGTATTGCCTGATTCAATTCGTCGCCATGATAAATAGACAATATTTTACTTCCATAATTTGGATCCGTTGCATATCCGGCCTTATGAAGCTCCTGGACATAGGCCTCTGGATCTCCTGCATTTGCCAGTGCATTCTGGTATCGCTCACTGCCTTTTATTAATGAAACATAATCATTAAAACTCTGTTCAACAGAAGGATATTTGCGAAACGACGCACTCATATTAATAGGTGTATCGGCAATATACTCCGTTGTTTTAATTTTAACCGATTCAAAACCTTTACTCGATCCGGTTTTTACATTAAATAAATTATTACTGCTGGAGCCGTCTGCATCCTTTGCAACAAATTTTCCCCAACCAGTTTCAAGAGCAGCTTGAGCGATCAACACTTTAGGATCCAGTCCCATTAACGAGGCTGCCTGCTTGGCCATTGGCCAAATCGATTTAACAAAGTCATCAATGACGGGGGTTTCTGTGCCCTTCTGTACTTTAGAATCTAACACTCCGCTCAGTGGACGTAACGAATCAGTACTTCCTGTTTTCATGGTATCGGCTTGATTTCTGCCAACCGTACCTTCTAATTGTCTGGACAGCATGGCGGCTAAACCTACTCCCCCTGAATCTGCTATATTTTTAGCATATTGCCCATCCAGCATCTCCTGAAAGGTAGCTTCATTCTTGCCGCTAAAAGGACTGGACTCATCAAGAAAATGTTGTCCCATACGCATACTTTTCAGCATGGATTGCAAAAATATGCCCTCAAATTGCCTGGCAACTTCAGGTAATGCCTTTTTTTCATCCTGATTAGCCTGGACTTTCAATTCATTTAAACTTTGAAAATCACTGACAGCTATTCGATCTATTTTCATTTCCATCACCTGTTCTATACATCTTTAAATTACGATTAATGTTGCATTCAATGCGCCAGCTTGCTGTAAGGCTTCAAGAATGGCGATAACGTCCGCCGGGGTTGCTCCTACAGCATTGATTCCTCGAACAATATCCTTCAATGTCGTTCCTTTAGGAAGAACGAAGGCACGATTACTCTTTTGCTGTATATTGACCTGAGATTGTTGTGTTGAAACCGTTCTTCCCCCAGCAAAGGCATTGGGCTGGCTTATAACTGGGGTCTCGGTGATACTGACCACGAGATTTCCATGAGATACAGCCGCCGATTTAACAATCACGTTACTGGAAATAACAACCGTACCGGTCCTTGAGTTAATAATAATTTTCGCAACGGGTTCTCCCGGAGTGAACTCTATATTCTCCAAAACAGAAACATAGTCTACCCGTTGTGATAGTTTTTTCGGGGCAGTTACTGTAACCGAAGTAGCATCAAGAGGCCTTGCAGTTCCTGGCCCCATCATTTCATTGATGGCGTCACTCATTCGTTTTGCAGTAGTAAAATCAGGGGCATGCAAATTATAGGTTAAGGTTTTTGAGAAATAAAAAGGATTAGGAATGTCTGCTTCAACGGTAGCACCATTCGGAATTCGTCCTCCGCTGGGAACGTTTACGGTGACACTGGAGCCATCAGAACCCGCGGCGCTTACCCCAGAAACGATAACGTTACCCTGTGACATAGCATATACACGTCCATCCGCTCCTTTTAATGGGGTAAGTAATAATGTTCCCCCAAGCAGACTTTTAGAATCACCTATGGATGAGATATTCACATCCAGTGTTTGCCCCTTTTTCATAAACGTAGAAAGACTGGCCGTAACCATCACCGCAGCAATGTTTTTAGAATTAAGTCTGATGCCAGGAGGAACATTAATACCCAACTGTGTTAACATATTGGCGAACGTGTCTTCGGTATATTTAGTTCCTGTTTTATCACCAGTACCATTTAAACCCACAACCAATCCATAGCCAACCAACTGGTTGGTTCGGACTCCAGACAAAGTGGCAATGTCTTTGATCCGTTCGGCAAAAGCTGAACTCATGATCAAATTCATTGCTATAAACCATGTAATAACCAGCAGTCGCCGCATTACAGTTCCTTGTTAATTGCCTCTAAAAATTAAGTTGGGAATAACGGACTCCATAGGAATCGAGCAAACCAACCCTGGGCATTCGCATTATTAACTTGTCCAGTTCCCCCATAAGATATCCGGGCATTCGCTACTCTATCTGAAGTAATCGAATTGTCCGCTTTGATATCTTGAGGACGAACTATACCAGAAAGTTGCACGTATTCATTACCTTGGTTAATTTTAACCCATTTTTCACCTTGTACTACCATATTTCCATTAGCCAGGACTTTGGCGACCGTAACCGAAATACTACCAGCCAAACGATTGTTTTGAATAGACTGCCCCTCTCCTGTAAATTTCCGTTGGTTACTCAGATCAAAGTCCATACTGTATCCACTGCCCAATGAAATGGGTCTTCCCATAAACACATTATTAACTACTTGTTCTTCATCATTTTTCTTTTGTCTGGTCGATGCATTTTTTTGAGCATCAGTTCGTTCAACCAGGAAAATAGTCAATATATCACCAGGATGCCTTGCTCTTGGTGTTTCAAAAAGGGGTAAAGCAGTTTCACTACTGTAGATTGCTCCATTCGCTTTACGCAGTTCTTTGGGATCCGGGCCTGTCGGATATGTTGGAGCGTACTCAGGATTTGTTCCCGGAGCCGGTGGATTAATTGCTTCACACCCGCTCAACAGAAGCACCGAAAAACAAGTCACAGCTAAGTTTAGAGTTTTCATGACACTAATCCGCTTATAGAGTTTGCGTTAAATACTGCAACATACTGTCGACAGTCTGTATGCTCTTTGCGGTAATTTCATAACTTCGTTGGGCCTGAATCATATTGACCAACTCTTCAACCACATTCACGTTAGATGCCTCAAGAGAACCTTGAAGCAAAGTTCCTAATCCGGAGTTACCCGGGTTATCGGTTTGAGGGGTTCCACTGGCAGCTGTTTCAGTAAATAAATTTTGTCCTATAGGTTGAAGACCTGCGTTATTAATAAAGTTAGTTAACTGGATGGTTCCAATAACTGACGGGGTGTTATTCCCAGCAACAGTGGCACTTACCGTTCCATCTGTTCCAATTGTAATGCCTATTGTTTGAGCAGGAACGGTAATGGCAGGTTGAATTGGGTATCCATTACTGTTAACAATCTGTCCTGTATTGTCTGTCTTTAAACTTCCATCTCGTGTATAAGCTTGAGTACCATCCGGCATCAGAACAGTTAAAAATCCTTGACCTTCAATCGCAACATCGAGAGGATTTTGAGTATTTTGCAGCCCACCCTGAGCAAACATTTTTTCTGTGGCAACCAGGTGAACACCAGTTCCCATATTGATACCAGTCGGGATTTGAGAATTCTGCGTTGATTGAGCTCCCGCCTGACGCAGGTTTTGATAAATTAAGTCTTCGAATAAGGCTCTACCCTTTTTAAATCCTGTGGTATTAACGTTTGCAAGGTTATTCGCGATGGTAGCAATATTTTTATCCTGGGCTTCCAAGCCAGATTTACTGACCCATAGTGCTGGTTCCATGACTGTCTCCCGCAATTATTCTTATTATTTTAAGACTAGTCTTGCAATAGTTGTGCCAATTTTTGTCCATTATCATCGACTGTTGAAAGTATTTTCATTTGAGCATCGAATTCACGGCCGGCACTGATCATACCCACCATTTGATCAATCGCCTTAACATTCGATCCCTCAATTGCACCATTAATCACTCTTACAGTCGAGTCAGCTTTGGCTATACCCCCTTCCTTAAGCTGCATTAGTCCTTCATCGTTTTTAACAATATTGGTTCTATCCAGTTTAACCAGTTTAATTCTGTCCAATATAGCAAGGCTTTTGACATCCCCTTCTAATGGAATGATCGTTATGGTCCCATCATTACCAATTTCTATAGACTTTGCAGGTGGGATGGAAATTGGACCGCCATCCCCCAGAACTACTTTCCCCGAGGCTGTAATTAATTGTCTGTTAACATCCAATCGTAGGCTTCCTCCACGGGTATAAGCTTCATTTCCCTGACCGTCTTTCACTGCCATCCATCCGTCACCATCTATAGCAACATCAAGATCACGGCCAGTTGTAATAATTTCACCAGGTGTCAAATCTATGCCATTGGGTGCCTGAACAACAAACGATTGTCCACTTTTATCGTTGACTCCATTAGCGTCACTCATATACATGGTTTGGGCCTGATAAAGATCTGCTTTAAAACCTGGGGTGTTTATATTCGCCAAATTATTGGCGATTAACTCCTGTCTTTTAAAATCAGAACGCCCACCATTTACTGCATTATACAAAATAGGCTCCATGGCTTATCTCCTACCTAATATTAATGATGGTTTGAGTAATGGCATCCCCTGTTCGTATGGTTTGTGCATTTGCCTGGAAATTACGCTGGGCGCCAATCAATTTGACCAACTCACTGGTTAAATCCACATTAGACTCTTCCAGACGGCCTGAATTAATCAATCCCAATCCACCAGTTCCTGCGCCACTCA
This sequence comes from Legionella sp. km535, assembly GCF_003990085.1. NCBI lineage: Bacteria > Pseudomonadati > Pseudomonadota > Gammaproteobacteria > Legionellales > Legionellaceae > Legionella > Legionella sp. km535. Next base: position 38,320 of record NZ_RZGU01000009.1, read on the forward strand.
CTAATGGTTGACCTGATGAAAAGGTCTCAGCCCAACTCGTATTTCCTAAATTTTGCAAGCTTTCTGGATCAGAAAAGTTGGCCAGCTGCACTTGCCCCATAGTCAGAGTACGACCATTAGTATAGCGTCCCAGAATCACTCCAGAGTCATCAATGTCCAAACCCGCAAGGCTGCCTGTTGTGTATCCGTCATTTTGGGTTGACTGAACAGCAAAAGGACTACCGAATTGTGTGCTGTCAGATAAGTCAATATTTAAACTCAATGGATTCGAGCCATTGTTTAAATTAAGTGATAAGGGAATATAATTATTAGGCAATGCAGCGTCTGCTGTATCAGTTACCCCTGCAAAAGACCCATCAGCATTAAAGTTTGCCCGGAATAAATTATCCGTATTATTGGGTCCAACGTTAGCCGGTACGTTTTGATTATCGATTTGAAAGGCAACATACCATTGATTCAACGTTCCAGGAGGTGACGCGGCATTGGGATCTCCTGCAACAGCAGCGGAATCTGCTCGAATAAAATACATGCTTAACACATGAGAATTTCCAAGACTGTCGTATATAGTTGATGAACTGACGTTATTATAAGTATCAGTAGCCGGCGTTGCACCACCGGTCCAATCTACCCCAGGCGCTGTACTCTGAGAATATAGATTAACTCCTGCATTGACCATACCACTCGCCTTGGGACTGATATTGGCAGTATTGATTTGCAAGTCTCCTGAAGCTCCAGTAATGACACCACTTTTATCTGCAAGCAATCCAGTCAAGCGTTGATTGTTTGCATTAACAATGTGATTTTCATTATCCAGTTTAAACTGGCCTGCGCGGGTGTATACTTTTGCCCCCTGGTCACTCAAAATAAAAAATCCTGATCCATTAACGGCAAGATCCAATGTATTATTCGTAGGGCTTAACGTTCCGGTTGCAAATGATTGATGCACTCGAGACAATTTAACCCCGCTTCCAACGGATGTACTACCTGTTCCATAGGCACTATAGGTGTAGATGTCAGCAAACTCCGCGCGCGATCCCTTAAATCCTACTGTTGCTGAGTTAGCGATATTATTGCCTATGACATCCAGGTCTTTGGTCGATGCCTGTATTCCACTTAATGCTGTATTAAAAACCATAATAGCCTCCTGCTTATAATTTTTAGCACTCACCCAGATACATGCAGAGATTGCAGATCATTTATACGGTTATTTGCCTTACCTGGTCTAAAGATATTGAACCGATTCCAGCAACATTGAGTTTTAAACCTTCTCCGTTTTGACCCAAGCTAACGCTGTCGACATTTGCTGAAGTCATGGTTTTTAGAGCAACTTCCTGTCCACCATAAGTTCCATTGACTTTAATTTTATAATTTCCAGCAGCTACGCGTTGATTATTTTGATCGGTTCCATCCCAGTTAAATTGAAAAAAACCAGGCGTAGGTTGCCCCAAAGAAAAAGTTTTAATAAGTTCGCCAGATGCTGAATAAACAGATGCCGTTGGATTGGCAAGTCCTGCGGGCATGTCAATGGCTGCCTTGGCATCGCCATCAGTTCCCAGGCTCAGACCGTCGCTGTGAACCAAAACTTTACGTCCGACCAGCGCAGAAGCTTGAAGGGCCTGATTGGATTGTAAAGAAGTAGCCATTTGCTGTAATGAATCTTGCATACGGGTGATACCGTCATTAGTACTAAACTGTGCCAACTGTGATAGGAATTCACCATTAGGTTGTGGCTGCATGGGATCCTGATTTTGTACTTGAGCAACCATAAGCCTTAAAAAATCCTGCTGCCCTAAACTTGTTCTGGCAGAAGAATCCGCCTGACTCAGTCCTAAAGTGCTTGCTGAGTTAGCTCCATTTACTGAATTAGTCATCCTGTTCCCCTTATTCACCTTATTCACCCAACTGCAGTGTTCTTTGCATTAGTTGCTTGGTAGTATTGAGTAATTCTATGTTCATTTGATACGATCTGGACGCAGAAATCACATTAGCCATTTCCTCTACGTAATTGATATTTGGGGTATAAACAAACCCATTCTCATCAGCCAGAGGACTGTTAGGATTATAGCGTCTTGAAGGCTCCGCATTACTCTCATAAATGCCCTTCAATTGCACACCCGCCCTGATATTATCTCCCATCCATTGATTTGCTTTCTCCTGAACAGCCTGAAAAACTGGATATTTGGCTTGATACACTTCGTCAGGACTACTGGCCTCGACGTTCGCATTACTCATATTTCCAGCGCTTGTAGTCAATCGAGCAGTTTCTGCCGTCATAGCTGATCCGGCAATGTCAAAAATAGCATTTAATGACATGATTATTCTCCTTTTAACGCAACGATCATGGATTTAATTTTACCGTCAAGAAAACTAAGACTTGCTTGATAATTGAGCGCATTCTTCGTAAATTCTGCGGTTTCAATGTCTTTATCGACCGTGTTCCCGTCCATCGATTTATGATTTGTGATGCGATACTTCATTTGAGCAGAAATATCCGCATTGCTGCTGATATGATTCGCTGAAGTAGTTTGTAATTGCTGAGAACTTCCTGCCATGGAAGCAGCGAGAACCTCATTAAAGTCCATATCTCTGGCCTTATAATTTGGAGTATTCACGTTGGCCAGGTTATTCGCTAATTGGGATGCTCGCTGGTCTCGGACAAGAAGCGCTTTGGCATGAATCCCAAAGTAAGAATCAAGATTAAGAGGCATATTCACTCCTTTTTATTATTGATATTAATAAAGCAAACATTGTGCCAATACAGAAAGAGTGAGAAAATAAAGCAATTTAACTTGTCTGGAGTACTCTATATGTCAGACTGTAAGACAATTCCTCCAAACGCCATCCAACTTATTAAATCTTATCTGCTGCAGTTGCAAAATTCAATTTGCTCGTCTCTTGAGGAACTTGACGGTTCAGCTCAATTTAAAGAAGAGTCCTGGGAACGCCCAGGTGGTGGAGGCGGGATCACACGAGTACTGTCCAATGGTGGAGTATTTGCCAAGGCTGGAGTCAATTTTTCCCATGTTTCGGGAGAACAATTACCTGGTTCAGCTACTGCACACCGCCCCGAACTGGCAGGTAGGCATTTCAGTGCATTAGGAGTGTCACTGGTCATTCATCCTGAAAATCCCTATGTTCCTACGTCACATGCAAATGTACGATTTTTTATTGCTGAAAAAGACGGAGCGGAACCCGTGTGGTGGTTTGGTGGTGGATTTGATCTGACCCCCTACTACGGTTTTGTCGAAGATTGCAAACACTGGCATCAAAAAGCATATGAAGCCTGCCAACCCTTTGGCTCGTCAATCTATCCTGAGTTTAAAAAATGGTGTGATGAATATTTCTTTATCAAACATCGAAACGAAGCACGCGGGATCGGCGGATTATTTTTCGATGATTACAATAAAATCAGTTTTGAACACAGTTTTGCATTAATGCAAAGTATAGGAAACCATTTTATTCCAGCGTACGCCCCAATAGTTTCGCGTCGAAAAGATCATCCTTATGGATCTGAAGAAAAAGCATTTCAAAATTACAGACGTGGACGATATGTCGAGTTTAATTTAGTCTATGATCGAGGTACCTTATTTGGTTTACAATCTGGCGGCAGAACCGAATCCATATTGATGTCACTCCCACCAGAAGTACATTGGAATTACAATTGGCATCCAGAGGAAGGCAGCAAGGAAAGTATCTTGTATACCGACTTCCTTCCAGCAAAAGATTGGATTAATACTGATCATTAGAGCATTTGTGGTCAACAGGTTGTATTTTAATAAATGAAATTACATCCTGCTGACCGGTTTTTCAATCTGATTACATGGTTAAATCAACCCAATATCGCTTTTGTTCTGCTGTCTCAAACAGACCCATAGCCCTAATGCTGCAATACTGTTCATCACAGCAAGTAAGAGAAACACTTGAGGTATTGCCACATTAAAATGCAATAAGAGCATAACTAAAATAGTACCAAACACCATGAATAATGCATTATATATATTATTGGCTGCAATTGTTCGTGCGCGTGCTTCAGGGTGACTGGCAACCTGTAAATAAGTATATAATGGCACAACAAATAAACCGGCACAGAATGCCAGCATAAATAAATCAAAAGCGATTCGCCAATGGTTCAGATAAGTAAAAAAGACCAGCAGTGGTGTCAACTGTTCCGTCATTTGATTCTCTGAAGGTGACGCCCAATAAAGATCAAAAGTAAAACAGGTTAGTGCCAACATAGCAATTGGGACTATGGACAGGGAAATAGTCCCTTGCAGTATCCGATTAATCATTAATGAACCTAAAGCGATGCCAATAGAAAAAATCGCTAAAAACACAGCAAACACGTTAGTATTTGCTCCTAACACATAATGAGAATAATCAGGTAACTTGGTCAACAATACTGCGCCAATTAACCAGAACCAGGAAATCGTTAATGTGGATAATAAAATCTTTTTATCCTTTTTGGCTTGTTTTAGCATCATTAAGGTGGAGCGCCAGATATGGAAATCCACATGCAAGGTCTGGAGAGATGATGGTGCACTTGGAATAAACAGACTGGAAATTAGTCCGGAAAATGCCGCGCCAAGCGTCATGAGCATCGCAAAGGAAGGTGTTGCCCGATCTGAACCAATTGCTAATGTTCCCAGGGTTGTTCCTAACAAGATGGCTACAAAAGTACTGGCCTCGATTAAACCCGTAGCACGCAGTAAATCCTGTTTTGGCAGGAGATCTGGCAAGATCGCGTATTTTATCGGTCCAAAAAATGACGAGTGAATTCCCAAGCCAGTCAGGGTAAACATCATCAAAAAGATATTTCCTCTGTACAAGGCGAAACTGCCTAGTAGCATCAAAATAACTTCGAATACTTTTACCAAACGTGCTAACAGTGCTTTATCAAATTTATCAGCTAATTGCCCGGATAGGGCTGAAAAAATAAAGAATGGAGAGATATACAATGCACCAGCCAACGCTTGATAATATTCAGATTGAGATTGAACATGGCTTAGATGGTAGCTAATCATCGTTAACATTGCCAATTTATAAGCATTATCATTAAAGGCACCGAAAAACTGAGTAAGAAAGATCGGTAGAAATTTTCTCTGCTTTAAAAGGTTAATATACCCTGAACTCACCATATCCCCATCAATACTGTAATAAATGAATATCAGCAAGGATATTGGGGTCCCGGTAGAAAGTAAATGAAAAATATCAATTAACTGATTAAATTCTCTCTCAAATTTAACGTAACAAAGACACATACCGCTTTTGAAAGCGTACCTTCATCTGATTGCTGTAAATAAAAAAACGAATTATTGATATACTGCCTTGCATTGAAAAAACATGTACAAATAATTGGTTTCAAGCACCACCTATCGGCCTCGTGAATCACTTAGACCAATTCATCAAGCAATTGCGCTATTTTTTTGGTTTCACCCCGGTAAAACAGAGTGTCTACAGGGCATACAACAAATTGACCGGGTAAGCTTTCCTTTTGGATTGCTTGAAATCCGTGACGCTCATAAAACTTTTGTGCCGCTTGCAACTGCTCTACTGTGCCAAGAAACAATTCTTTAAAACCATGCTTTAATGAATTCTTAATCAGCGTCCTTAGTAATAAAGACGCAATACCCAACCCTCGATATTCAGGAGTTAGAAAAAATTTTTTCAGTTCTCCCTGTTCATTATTTATTTTCTTTAACCCGATACTCCCAATAATTGTGCCTTGAGCATCAACGGCATACCAAAAATTACAGGAATTATTAAAATAGTAGTTATCTTCCGCCTTAAGAATTGATATGTTGATATCAGCGGTTACAGGGATATTAAATTCATCAACCTGAATTCGCTCAATCATGGTCATTATTTGTTTTCTCAAGGTTCTTGAAGTTGAAAGTCTTAATAGTTTAACCTGATCTCGTGCAATACGGCTTTGTTCAAGAGCTAAAGCGTATTTGCCAATGGCACTAATAACCTGCTCTTTATCTTCCTGTGTCAAAAAATGAAATGCCCGCTTGATTTTGCTGTTAGAATACTCGTCAATATAATGAATTTTTTCTTTGCCCTTATCGGTGATTCTGAGAAAACGTTCTCGCTTATCTATCCCTTCCGTCGCAGAAACCAAACCCTCTTTAATTAAGGATGTAACAATTCGAGATAATGTAGGCATCGAAATTAACAGTAATTGACTCAATTTGGCACTGGTAACATTGGGTTCTTTATTAATCTCTATCAAAGCATGCCAATATGAAGGTTGTTCTTTGGCATCGATCTTGTTTAATTGCAGCATCCCTAACTCGCGAATCAATTTTCTGGAGTGATGTCTTAATGTATCAATTGAATCATTCATCAGCAGAATCCTCGTTACATTATAAAAATGGTTTCAATTCATATTTATTTTACTTAAAAAATATAAATCGGACAGCATAAAAACACATTAAATGATTATATATATTCTCTGTACATGACAAAAAAACCTGCCTTGCCCGCCCGAGCGCATTAGGGTCCGGGGAAAATGAGCGCGCTTTTGCACGCAAGTATTTTACCCCCCTAAACCCTCTCCCCCACGCTACGCGCGGTAGAGAGGGGATTTGATCGTAAGAAGCTCATTTTCCCCGCACACTAGCACGCCTGCGCGGCTAAGACAGTTTTTTTGTCATGCACAGATATATATATTGCATAACACATGCTTTTTTAATATTATAGTTTCATATTTTTATTAATTTTATAAATTAATGGCTCTTGAACAACAGAGTGGGTCATTTGAACAGTGTTCAATACATTCCGACTAAACTATTTAATAATCTGTATGGAGTCTCTATGGAGCATCTAAATCAATTAACAACCCTTATGCCTCTTATCGCACTGGTTTTTATCTCCTTAATAAGCCCCGGACCGGACTTTGCAATTACCGTAAAAAACAGCCTAGTCTATTCAAGACGCAGTGGTTTACTCACAGCCCTGGGTATTGCGTTAGGAAGTTTAATCCATATTAGTTATACCTTGCTTGGCCTAGGTCTGTTAATTACAGAAATTCCTGTTTTGATGCAAGTTATCCAATACATTGGTGCGTCATATCTCTTTTACATTGGTTATAAAAATTTGAGAGCCAAAGCAACCGGAGATAGAATCGATGGATATGACAACATAGAGGATCTGAACCCTTGGCAGGCTTTTTCAGTAGGTTTTATAACCAATCTTTTTAATCCTAAAGCGATGTTATTTTTTATCAGTCTATTTTCCGTACTTATGCCCAGAGACATTTCAGACCCCAATAAAATAGTTCTAGCCATCGTACTCTTTTTAGAGACATTAGTCTGGTTTTCATTCGTAGCATTTAGCCTTTCAGGAAAGAAGACAAGAGCCAAATTTCAGAGCATCAGCCACTGGATTGAACGAGTAACCGGGGCCATTTTGATTGTTCTGGCAGTAAAATTATTCTTTAGTCAATTAGCGATTTAGCACCGTCTAATTTCATCGGTGAACTACACAATTACATCTCCGTTATAATCAACCCGGCATGAGGTTATTCCATTACCGTAAGATAGAGAAATCTCCCAGTATTACGACTTTGTCTAATACAGGCTACTTAGAATAGACCTTGAGCTCATCCTGTGAAAGAAACAGGATCAAATACAAGATAGATGTTGCAATATGTTTGATTTTGACACAAAACAGCAATTTGATGCATTAGTAGTCGCATTGCATCCCAAAATATAAATTAAAACATGCTTTAAAAACATTAAACAATGTGGTTGAATGTACAACAAAACCATGAATATGTATTCATACATACCTTTTAGTACCGTTTTGGAGTTGCAATTTTGATTTATGAGATATATTCCTTCGATTTTGATGGATGCCTGGCGAATCTTTTTTATTTATCCAGCGAGGATAAAAACATTATTCTGGCCAATAAAGGCTTGCTTGATGCACTCAAATCATCACCAAATCCCAAAATTATTCTGGTAGGTTCAAACCGACAGGGGTTAATGGATGACTATAACAACGCTCTAGCTGACAAACGAGGCTCCTGTTTTCCTGCAGTAAAATTGATTACCAGGGAATTGAACACTCACGAAGCCCCTGCCATTCTCGATGAGTTGCTACTGAGTGATGTCTATAACGACCTGGCTGATGGTACTTCGTTTAAAATGGCACTTAGATGCATAGATAAAAACAAAAGAGATTATATTCCAGGAAAATTAAAGAAAGCTGAGCACCATCCAAACTGGATGCATGATGAGAGCAAATTAACAGTGCTTTATGCCCAGATTCACAAAATAGCAAAAGACCACCCACGTGACGATCTTCAATTCAATTTCATTGATGATCGAGAGGATATTTTAGATAACTTACATAACTATTTCCTAAAATATCCGGAACTCATTCCCCATAATGTCACTTTGCATTTAAAAAAATATATTGGGCCTTACGATAAGGACAATAATCCAATTGATCCCATTATGACAGACTATGCTCCTCTAAAAGGAACCCGAGCCGAAGCTGATGCGGACTACAAGCATACGGTCAAAATAATGGCCGCAGTAACTATAGAACAGATGAATGCTAAAGATTATTTTCTGACTGCAACCCTTTCTCGAAAGTCTATCTCAAGCTACGAAGAAGCAAAACGCTACCATTTTAATACATCGACAATTAAAGTTTCTGCTTACTATGAGCCTGGTATGCTGCCCTATAAGCCTCCAGAATATTTTACTCCTAAAAAAAGTCGATTAGCTCGATTTGGATCATCATTCTTTTCCAGTAAAAATTTATTGGCCGACACTTATGGTACCAGTTCCTCCTCCCCACGATCTGCGTCTATGACGAGTAGCAGTTCAGATCCAAGACCAGGCTTTAGTTATGCCTCGAGTTCAACTTCAAATACACCTTATGACGATGCTCCTGATCCTGATTATGTACCTCAAAGCCGCGCTGATTTTGATTTATCATTGCCCCCTCTTCAATTATATTCATCTGAAGAAATGAGCCATGAAATTTCTGATTCAGAATCCCGATTACCTCATACAGAACAACAAACACAAGGCGCAGTAAAACCATCCAGGATGTTGTCGGTTCATCGGTTAATGCCTCCAAGAGAGGATCTGCATAGGGATCAAATTGATTCAGAGACAGCTACAGAGTCTTCTACCGATACATTACCGAGTTATACTACCGGGTTTTAATTAAGCTGAAGCAAGAACGCATCAACAGCATATGCCAGGAATGTATTGGCAATTAGCTTATTCAGTTGCTCTATAGCCCCTGTTGTTCAAAAAATATAGTGCTATTTTATATTGAAAAGAAGTTAATGAAGTACTAATGGATTAATTTTTGAGGATCAAGCCAGACTAAATTATCTGGCTTGGATGTCTTATCTTTATTCGCTTGCTTCGGTAGCTAAAACAACCTCTTGAGCTTTAAGGCCTTTTGGTCCTTTATCAAGCACAAAAGTTACAGGATCGTTTTCATGGAGGGTTTTAAAACCTACACCTTGAATGTCTTTGTAATGTACAAAAATATCATCGCCCTGCTGATTAATAATAAATCCAAATCCCTTTTTTTCATTAAACCATTTAACATGGCCTGTCTCTCTTTGCGACATTAGCTATCCCCTTTGTCTTAAACTTTTTACATCGTGTTCGTTATTTAAATTATATTAATGTTTATTTCAGATAGTCTTTTATAAATGTCTAAATTTAAGTCACTCATAAAGTTGTTATCTACGCTATAATAAACAGTTTCTCATGCACGAAGAATCACGCACACTCTGATTAGCATAACAGTTTTTTATTGATTGTTAAGGATTTTTTTCAAAAATTGTATTTGTTTTCAATAATTTTTTGTTTTAGGAATGAATAATGAATCATACCAAATCATCTTTTATAAAATTAGCTCTAGATTGCCAGGTTTTAAAATTTGGTGAGTTTACTTTAAAATCCGGACGACTCAGCCCCTACTTTTTTAATGCAGGATTATTTTATCAAGGAAGCGCATTGCGTAAGCTTGGCCAGTTTTATGCCCAAACTCTAATAGAACACCAGGTTGAATTCGAACATCTATTTGGCCCAGCCTACAAAGGACTTCCTCTTGCAACAACCACAGCAGTAGCGCTAGATGAATTAGGAAAAGACTGTACTGTCACCTTTAACCGAAAAGAAGTAAAAGATCATGGTGAAGGAGGGCAATTAATTGGCGCTCCATTAACTGGAAAAACCATTATAGTTGATGATGTGATTACTGCTGGAACTGCTTTTCGTGAGGCTCAATCACTGATTAAAGATCATGGAGGAATTCTAAGCGGGGTTATTATTGCATTGGATCGATGTGAAAAGGGACTGACGGAGAAATCAACTTTGTCTGAAATAAAGGCTCAAGGTATTGCTGTTTATTCAATTATCGATTTATTTGATTTAATTGAGTATCTGCACAATGAAAATGAACTAGCTCAGGTGAAAAAACTGGAGGCATATCAAGATCTGTATGGCTGTGAACGTTGAGAACACATTAGAGACTCAAAATCAGCTTCTCCTGACTAATTAAGATTAGCCGGGTTACAACAACACGATAACCCGGCTAAACTGGCCCTACTCTTTTGCGTCTTCTTCTCTTAGTTCAAGCCACATTGCATTCAATACTGCAAAAAAACAAGCCAAACCAGTACCTAAAACCCAGGAAAAATACCACATACTTCTCTCCTCAATAAGCTGAATCCTGATTATCCAGGACAGTCTTCTCAGTTACTTTGCCTCGCAATACTCTATAAACCCATGCAGTGTATGCCAGAACAATAGGTAAAAATACTATTGTTACTACTAACATAATAAACAAAGTCAATTGGCTGGAAGAACTATCCCAAACCATTAAACTTTGCTGTGGATAGGTAGACGAAGGAAGAATAAAAGGAAACATACTCACGCCAACAGTTCCAATCAAAGTGCCAACACTCAATCCGCTTAAAACAAACGCTAATACTGCTCGTTTTGCCAATATCATCGCAAGCAATGCTGCAACAAGACTGATTACAGGCACAAGCATTGTGATAGGATAGGCACGATAATTATTGAACCATGCACCAGCTTGGATTGAAGCTTCCTTATATAACGGATTTGATGGTCCATCATGAGGCATAACGCCATTAAGAACATAACCATTAATACCATAAAAAGTCCAAATACCCAGTACGCTAAACAGTAAAATTACACCTAAAGCGCACCATCTCGCGCTGATACGCGCTCTTTCCTGCAGAACACCTTCAGTTTTTACCTGAATAAAAAAAGCACCATGCATTGCGAGCATTAATACCGATAAAATACCGCATGCCAGGGCATAAGGATTAAGCAACTCAATGAAAGAACCCGTATAAAACACTCTTAAACTGTCATCAAAATAAAATGGTACACCTTGCAGCACATTTCCCAACGCGACTCCAAAAATCAGCGAGGGTACGAATCCGCCAATAAATAAAGCCCAGTCCCATGTGGTTCGCCAGGCAGGATTTTTCAATTTAGAACGGTATTTAAATCCAACTGGTCGAAGGATTAATGCTAAAAGAACAACCAGCATCGCCAGATAAAACCCGGAAAACGACAGTGCGTATAATGCAGGCCAGGCAGCAAAGATAGCGCCGCCACCCAGAATAAACCAGACCTGATTACCCTCCCAGGTCGGCCCAATGCTGTTAATGAGCACACGTCGCTCAATATCGGTTTTTCCGAGCCAGGGAAGCCACATGGCCACACCCAGATCGAATCCATCCATAATTGCAAAGCCGATTAATAAAATACCTATTAATAACCACCATATTACTCGTAATGTTTCATAATCTAAAGGCATTGGTATCTCCTAAAATTAGTGCTGCATGCCATCTGGACCAAGGCGAATGTATTTCACCATCAAATAAAGCTCTACAACGGCCAGAACGGTATAAAATAATACGAAACCGGCTATTGATGTCATCACTTGGCCTGGAGTTAATGCGGAAGCGCCCATAAACGTAGGCAATATTCCCTGAACAACCCAGGGTTGACGACCGTATTCAGCAACCACCCAGCCTAATTCAGCAGCAACCCAGGGTAGAGGTAAAGAATAAAAAGCCATTCGATGATACCACCGGGTTTTTTCCAATCGATGACGCACTGATAAATAGAAACCGATCGCAAAGAGCAGAATAAAATAAAGACCGCAGGCAACCATTATTCGGAACGAGAAAAACATGGGCAGAACCTTGGGTTTCAAGTCTTGAGCCGCCATGTTAATCTGCTCATCAGTAGCATCAGTCACATTCTCAGTGTATTTTTTTAACAGTAATGCATAGCCAAGGCTGTTGCTGTGTTCACTAAATACTTTTTTAGCCTCTTCGTTATTAGGATCTTTTTGTAACGTTTTCAAGGCGTTATAAGCAATCATACCGTCTTTGATTTTTAATTTTCCTTCATCAATCAACTCAATAATTCCCTGTAATGGGGTATTTAATGAACGAGTAGCAATAATTCCCAATGCAAAGGGTATATCAATGGCGTACTTGGTACTCAGCGTTTTTTCATCAGGGATACCAAAAACAGTTAATGCAGCAGGTGCTTTCTCGGTATGCCACATGGCCTCCATTGCAGCCAATTTCATTTTTTGGTTTGAATTGGCAACGTATCCGCTCTCATCACCCAATACTACTACAGATAACGCTGAAGCCAGACCAAAAGACACTGCTACCGTCATGGAGCGTTTGGCAAAAGCCTTATTCCGATCACGCAACAAAAAATAGGCGCTAATCGATAAAACAAACATGGCGCCAGTAACATAGCCAGCACTGATGGTATGCACAAACTTGGCTTGGGCAACTGGATTAAATAACATGTCGTAGAAGCTGCTGACTTCCATACGCATGGTTTGATAATCAAAATAAGAGCCCACGGGATTTTGCATCCAGCCATTAGCAATCAAAATCCATAATGCCGACAGGTTAGTGCCTAAAGCTAACAACCAGGTACAAATCATGTGCTGGAATTTCGACAGTTTATCCCAACCAAAAAAGAATAACCCTACAAAAGTAGCTTCTAAAAAGAATGCCATCATCCCTTCGATAGCGAGGGGCGCACCAAACACATCACCGACATAATGAGAATAATAGGCCCAGTTAGTTCCAAACTGAAACTCCATGGTTAGGCCGGTTGCGACACCCAAAACGAAGTTAATACCAAACAAAACACCCCAGTATTTGACCATTTGCCGCCAGATTTCCCGCCCTGTCATAACATAAACCGTTTCCATAATGGCAAGCATAACCGAAAAACCCAAGGTCAGCGGAACGAATAAAAAGTGGTACAGTGCGGTCAAAGCGAACTGTAGCCGGGAAAGATCTACTACCTCACTAACAGGAATCATTAATTCACCTCTTATTAATTTGGGACGATGCGGGTTGAGTTGTTTTTCCTAACATCCATTCCTCGCCGCTTGGCAGGACAGGATGCATTCCTCTGACACAGACATACCATAATAGAAAAAGCAATATCATTTTAACCGTGATCGTTAAAGTTATATCTCGTGTAAATGGTTTCATAGCAGTTATCCAGATTTGGAACGTTAATACTATATCTCAAGTAAAATTAATTTTCACTAAGTTCTTGACAATGCTAAAGATAATCATTATCATTAAATCTTGTTTTAACGAACTAATACATTAATATGAAACTACATACTTATACTAAAAATTCTGCGCTTCCTGAATTAATGCATGCAATCAGTTTATTAAATAATAAAGAAGAAGCGCTTCAATTTTTTACGGATTTATGCACTCCGGCTGAATTGGAATCAATGGCTGACCGTTGGCAAGTAGTTCCCCTGCTCCGTCAAGGTGTCCCCTATCGCACAATTCATGACCAAACCGCCGTTAGTGTTACAACCATCACACGGGTAGCCCGTTGTTTAAGCTTTGGAACGGGTGGTTATAAGCTCATTGCAGAACGAATGGAGAATTTATGAAAAATCGTTTACGACTGGCCATACAAAAAAAGGGGCGATTATCTGATGAATCCATCAGTCTGTTACAACGCTGCGGTTTAAAATTTCGCATTAAACCCAACGCCCTTCTCACTCATGTAGATAACTTCCCTATCGATTTGCTTTTTGTTCGCGATGATGACATTCCCACTTTAGTGTTTGACAATTTATGCGATGGCGGAATTGTTGGTGAAAATGTTTTATTGGAAGCCTCTCTGGCAAAACCCGGTAAATTATATAAACAATTATTAGCTTTAGGCAGCTGCACCTGTCGTCTCTCCATCGCAGTTCCCGAATCCTTTGATTACCAGGGTCCTGGAAGTCTGGATGGTAAGCGCATTTCAACCAGTTACCCGTATTTACTTAATCAATATCTGGAAGAACGCTCCATTTGTGCTGAAAGTCTGATCCTATCAGGATCCGTAGAAGTAGCGCCTCGTATGGGGATGGCTGATGCCATTTGTGATCTGGTATCCAGCGGACAGACATTGGAAGAAAATAAACTCTATGAAGTAGATACCGTACTGCAAAGCCAGGCTGTATTCATCCAGACTCAAAAGCAATTTTCCCCCGAAGCCCAAGAGCTGTTTGACATGCTTGCGCGACGTATTCAGGCTGTTCAGCAGGCACAGGAACGAAAATACATTGTTTTTCATGCCCCAAAATCAGCACTGGAGCGTATTTCGGAACAATTGCCCGGAGCAGAAGCACCAACCATTCTCCCCCTACCCGATAATATGGATAAAGTGGCAGTGCATGTAGTTTCCAGTGAGCGCGTCTTCTGGAAAACGCTGGAAACAATCCAGGATTTAGGAGCAAGTTCTATTTTAGTGTTACCCATTGAAAAAATGTTGGAGTAAGTGCGATGTTATCCATAAAAAACTGGCAATTATTATCACCTTCAGAACGAGCGCTGTGCTTATCTCGCCCTGTAGAGACAAATTCAGTCACCAATCAAGTACGGGAAATTATTCAACAGGTACGAGCAAAGGGGGATCAGGCTTTGTTCGAATTAACCCAACAATTTGATGGAGCGTGTCTGAAACAATTCAAAGTTCCTCAGCAAAAAATCCAGAATGCAACAACCGATCCGCACCTACTTTCTGCCATGAATCAGGCCATACAGACCATAACTAACTACCACCAATCTTTAGTACCCGAAGATCAGAGCATCTGTACCGCCTTTGGGGTTCGTATACTGACTACCTACAGACCGATACAAAAGGTAGGTTTATATGTACCTGGTGGGAATAAAACTCCGTTAGTATCGTCACTTTTGATGCAAGCCATACCAGCCCGGATCGCAGGATGTCCAATCAAAGTACTGTGCACTCCACCAGACGCAAACGGTGAAATCAACCCTCATTTGCTGGTAGCTGCCCGATTATGTGGAATAGAAACTATCTACACTCTGGGTGGCGCCCAGGCAATTGCAGCCATGGCCTATGGTACTGAAAGCATTACCAAGGTGGACAAATTATTTGGACCGGGTAATCGTTTCGTTACAGAGGCTAAAAATCTGGTTTCCATCGATCCCTGCGGTGCAGCAATAGATATGCCAGCGGGACCTTCTGAAGTCATGATCATCGCCGACAACCAAGCCAACGCATCCTTCGTTGCAGCAGATTTATTAGCTCAGGCAGAACATGGTGCGGACTCTCAGGTGTTTTTAATTTGCGAAGAGTTGGATTTTGCCAACGCAGTCAATGAGGAAATAAAACGGCAATTAACTCATTTATCGCGTGCTTCTATTATGAATCAATCACTGGCAAAAAGCAGAATCATTCTCTGTTCCGACAGAAAGGAGCAACTGGCAATAATCAACAACTATGCACCCGAACATTTAATCATCAACCGGGAAGATGCAGATTCATGGGTGAGTCACATAAATTCTGCTGGTACCGTGTTCCTCGGTTCATGGGCTGCGGAAACAATGGGAGACTACGTCAGCGGCAGCAACCACGTTCTGCCTACGAACGGTTATGCAAAAAATCACAATGGTTTGAGTACTCTTGATTTCTTGACCCGTTTTAATGTGCAATCAATTAACCAGGAAGGTATCAAAAACTTAGGTCCGGCTGCTGTTTCTTTGGCTCAAATCGAAGGTTTGGATGCCCATGCAAACGCAATACAAATCAGACTCAATATCTTG
Source organism: Legionella sp. km535 (assembly GCF_003990085.1). NCBI lineage: Bacteria > Pseudomonadati > Pseudomonadota > Gammaproteobacteria > Legionellales > Legionellaceae > Legionella > Legionella sp. km535. The sequence continues at coordinate 54,467 of NZ_RZGU01000009.1, forward strand.
GAGGATTAGATGTCCATACTTAACTTAATAAGACCCGAGTTGTTAAACAGCCAAAATTATGTACCTGGTGGAGAGCAGTGCACATTGAGACTACATGCCAATGAATTGCCCTGGTGTCCAGTTAATTCAAGTATTGCTAAATCGCTTAACTATTACCCGGATACACGTTTGCAAAATCAATTACAGGCCAGGCTAGCTGCTCGCTATCAAATAGATCCCGATCAGATTGTATTAACCAGGGGCAGTGATGATGGCATCGATTTGGTTACACGTTTATTTTTAACAGCAGGTCAGGATGCATTCATGCAATTTCCTCCGACCTTCCCAATGTATGCCTTTTACGTTCGTTTACAACAGGCGGAACTCATTCAATGCCCCCTTAATCATCAGGATGATTTCAGTCTCTCTTTAGAGCAGATTAAAAACAGTTGGCAATCCAACTGCAAAATCATCATGTTGTGTAGTCCCAACAACCCGACAGGAAATTTAATCGACCTGGATTTGATTGCCGCCGCTTGTGAGTATTTTGCGAATCGATCGATCATTGTCGTAGACGAAGCGTATATAGAGTTTGCGAGAACAAAAAGTGCCGTTTCTTTGCTAAATCGCTATGAAAATCTGGTGATATTAAGAACGTTATCCAAGGCAAGTGGCTTGGCTGGACTGCGTCTAGGCAGCATTATCGCTCAAGCGCATGTTATAGAAGCATTCAATAAAATTATTGCGCCTTATATTATTCCAGGCAGCACTATTGAATTAGCCACCCAGGCATTTGAGAACACGAACTGGTTTCCAACAGTTATTGAGCGTATCCGCAGTTCGAAGCAAAAACTTATTGACGTATTAAAAAACACTCCGGTAATTGAAAAAATATACCCCTCTGAAACCAATTTTGTGCTCGTAAAATCCCGCTTTGCCAAGGAGCTAACTGCCTGGTTCGCAGAACACAACATCGCAGTAAGAGATTTTCCCCCATCTTCCTTATTACACGATCATATACGTATCACAGTGGGGGACCCGGAGCAAAATCGATTACTTATCGACTCCTTATCCAGTTTTATCAATAATGTTTCAGGATTAAATTATGCAAAAGATCTTATTTATTGACCGTGACGGTACCTTAATTGAAGAGCCCTTTGACAACCAGGTCGATTCATTAGAAAAAATCAAGTTAACGCAGGGAGTAATCCCTGCCCTGCTCCAACTCAAAAAGGCAGGATTCAAGTTCATTATGGTGTCCAATCAAAACGGTGTGGGGACCTCAAATTTTCCTGAAGAAGATTTTGCCATTTGCCATGAATTTACCCTCGATCTTTTTTCTTCTCAAGGCATCTTTTTTGATGAAATTTATATTTGCCCTCATATGCCTGAAGATCAGTGCTGCTGCCGAAAACCCAAAACCGGTTTACTGGATCGGTTTATGCGAGAAACCTCTGTTGATGTATCCAACTCATGGGTCATTGGTGATAGAGACACAGATAGAGAATTAGCAGATAATTTAGGAGTTAAATTTCTTCCCATATCAAAAGAGCACTCCTGGGATGATGTAGTTGTCGCATTAATGAATAATCGCCGTAGTGCCATTATCAACAGAACAACAAATGAAACAGAAATTAAGCTGAAGCTAACCTTGGATAGTGACCAACCCAGCTCCATTAATACGTCTATTCCATTTTTTAATCACATGCTGGAGCAGGTCGCAAAACACGGTGGGTTCGTTCTGGATCTAGAGGCATCAGGAGATTTGGAGGTCGATGATCATCATTTGGTTGAGGACACTGCAATTGCTTTGGGTGAAGCGATTAAAGCAGCGCTTGGAGACAAATGGGGTATAAATCGCTACGGCTTTACTCTGCCTATGGATGAAGCCCTTGCCTCTATCGCTATTGATATTAGCGGCAGAAGCTTTTGTCAATTCAATGGTCAATTCAGCCGCGAGTTTGTTGGAGGTATGGCAACGGAGATGATCCCTCATTTCTTTCAATCCTTATCCAGCGCTCTAGGTGCAACCATTCACCTTAATGTAACCGGCTCCAATCACCACCACATGATTGAGGCATGTTTTAAATCTTTGGGAAGAGCATTGAGGCAGGCTTGTGCCAGAACCAGTGAATCACTCCCCTCAACCAAGGGGTTGTTATGATTGCGGTAATCGATGTCTGTGGTAATAACCTGACGTCCCTGGTAAATGCGTTAAAACGTTTGGGAGTCAATTATCAATTAACCCATGATAGCAAGGAAATACAACAGGCTTCTCATGTGATTTTACCCGGCGTAGGCACAGCAACTTATGGGATGAACGCCTTGCGTGACTCTAATCTTGTCGAGATCATAACTCACTTGAAACAACCCCTATTGGGGATTTGTCTAGGTATGCAGTTATTACTTGAATGCAGTGAAGAAGGAATGATTGACTGCTTAGGCTTAATTCCAGGACGGGCTGAATTATTGACGAGAACTAATGACTGTCCTGTTCCGCACATGGGATGGAATCGATTGCAATGGTGTACTGATTCACCTCTGCAACAGGGATTAAGCCAGAGTGATTACGTCTACTTTGTCCATAGTTACGCATTAAAAGATCATGTTCATGCAGTGGCTCGATGCAATTACAGCGAACCATTCACGGCTATTGTTAACAAAAATAACGTCTATGGAATGCAGTTCCACCCGGAAAAATCAGCCAGTGTCGGTCTGACATTACTCAAAAATTTCTTGTCTCTGGAGGCGGTATGTTAGTAGTTCCAGCAATTGATTTACAAGCAGGACGTTGTGTCCGACTAAAACAAGGTCAATTTGATCAGGTAACCCAATTTGATGTTCCGCCAGTTGAACGTGCTTTATATTTCAAACAATCAGGGGCGCAACGTTTGCATATTGTGGATTTGGATGGGGCTCGTATGGGAGTCATGCAACAATTACCTTTAATTAACGCCATGTTAAGCTGTGGGATCACGGTTCAAGCCGGAGGCGGAATTCGAACCCTTGAGCAGGCAAAACGCTGCATTGATTCAGGTATTTCTCATCTGGTCATTGGCAGCATCGCCATTTCCAATCCAGAAGTGACTTCGAACATCATTCAGGAAATCAAACCAGAACATATTATTATCGCGCTTGATGTACGTATTGATCACGAGATCCCGGTTCCGGCGATAAATGGTTGGCAACTGAACAGCCAAAGTAATCTTTGGGAAGTGGTTGGCTATTATCATCAGCTGGGTATCAATGACATACTTTGTACCGACATCTCCTGTGATGGAATGATGTCTGGCCCCAATTTCAACCTGTACCAACAGGCGGTAGAACGTTTTCCCAATATATCCTGGCAAGCTTCTGGAGGAATTCGACACAGAGAGGATATCGCTACTCTTGAATCTCTTGGCGTTGCCGCTGCAATTCTGGGATTAACGCTGTATCAAGGGAGTTTTGATTTAACTGAATTGCAAGAGTATGCTTAATGAAAATGAGGTATCTATTATGCTAACCAAACGCATCATACCGTGCCTTGATGTACGTGATAATAAAGTGGTTAAAGGAGTACAATTCCGTAATCACCGAATTATTGGCGATATTATTCCCTTGGCTGCCCACTACTCAGATTCCGGTGCTGACGAACTGGTATTTTATGACATTACAGCCAGCAGTGATGCACGTTCAGTATCGCCTGACTGGGTCAATCAGGTTGCGGCAGCGATTAATATACCGTTTACGGTTGCTGGAGGAATCCGTACTGTTCATCAAGCCAAATCACTACTTCATGCTGGAGCGGACAAGATATCGGTGAATAGTCCTGCCTTGGAAAATCCATCATTGATTAACGAGTTAAGTGCGCAATTTGGTACTCAATGCGTTGTTATCGGGATTGATAGCCAATGGATTGTCGACGATTATTACGTGTATCAGTACACTGGTAATGAACACAAAAGCATCAATTCCAGACGCAAGACCAGGGAATGGATTAAGGAAGTCCAGGACAGAGGTGCAGGTGAAATTGTTCTTAATTGCATGCAGTCGGATGGTGTTCGATCGGGTTATGACCTGGTTCAGCTACAGGAAATGCAGACTCTCTGTGATGTTCCCTTAATTGCTTCGGGCGGAGCCGGATCAGTACAGGATTTTATCGAATTATTTCTTCAAACCCCAATTAATGGCGCTTTAGCGGCGAGCATTTTTCATGACAACAAAGTGACAATTGCCGAAGTCAAACAAGGCCTTAAGGCAAACACTATAGAGGTACGACTATGAATGAACTGAAACTAAACAGCCTGGATTGGGAAAAAATGAATGGTTTAATACCCGCCATCATTCAGAATGCAGAAAACGGTACCGTATTAATGTTGGGTTATATGAATCAGGAGGCTTTAAGCACTACGCTCTCCAGTGGTGAGTTGACTTTATACAGTCGTAGCAAACAAAAATTATGGCGTAAAGGCGAAACTTCCGGAAACAGCATGCTCATAGACCACATTAGCACTGATTGTGATAAGGACAGCCTTTTAATCCATGTGAGACCGAAGGGACCGGCATGCCACCTTGGCTATACCAGTTGTTTTCAACCCCCTTTAAACAGTACTCTTGGTTTTCTCGATGGATTAATCGAATTAATCAATGAACGAGCCAGACAGAACAGCAGCCACAGTTATACTGCTCAGCTTCTTAATGAAGGACTGAACAAATGCGCCCAAAAAGTCGGAGAAGAGGCAGTTGAAACGGTAATCGCAGCGGTAAACCGGAACAGAGAAGAGCTGATTAATGAAACCTCGGATCTGATCTTTCATTTACTTGTTCTGTTAAAATCCTGCGAATTGAGTTTTTATGAGGTTCTGCAGTGTTTACAGGATAGAGACCGCTCAGTTCATACTTGAAAATCAATGGACAGTCCGGGAAGGCGGGGACTTCCAATTAGCCTTAAGTTTTTCTTGATGAAATGGAAAATCTTAAGGCTAATTGGAAGGGCGGGGGGTCCAGGAATGTTAAGTCCAATAAGATTTGGGGATAGAACAACTGCCAAAAGTCCCTACTTACACAATGATTTTTTCATGCGAACAATACGTTGATACGCCTCATCAATTCGTTGCTCCGAAATCTCACCCGCTTGAACTTTCTGCTCAATAATATCAATGATTTCTTTAGGATCCTGAAATCGTTCAACCAACTGATTCCCAAATATCAACATATCCGCGCCAGCATTAATCGACAAAGTAAGCGCCTTAGCCAAACCATAGTGATTTGTAATGGCCTTCATCTGCAGATCATCAGTAATCACTACCCCATCAAACTTTAAATCATGACGTAAAAGACCTGTAATCATCCTGGATGAAAGTGACGCAGGAAGCCCGGTTGAATCCAGTTTTCTATTCACAATATGAGCAATCATCACCATACCACAATGCCTGGGTTGTTCTATTTGCTTTGCAAAAGGAATTAATTCTTGTGCAGTCCAGGTATCAGTTATATCAACAAAGCCGAGATGAGAATCTTCCAAAGAACTCCCATGCCCTGGGAAATGTTTGTAAGCACATTGAATGTGATTATCCAAAAATTGCGAAGTAAATACTGAAGCATACTGCGACACCACTTCAGGAACTGAAGAAAAACTACGCTCTTTTTTCCCGATTACAGGATTATTGGGATTCACATCAACATCCAGGTCCGGAAAAAAATCCAAATTAATTCCTACTGATCTCATGGTCATGGCCATTAATTTTGCAATGGATTGAGCTTCAGCAAGTGACATAGTACCCATTTTTTTTGCGGAGGGAATATCGGGAAAACCATACAATGGACTCAATCGTATTATTTGACCACCTTCATAATCAACTGAAATAAATAGAGGCAGATGAACTCTATGATGTACTTGATTGGTTTTTTCCGTGAACTCTTGTAACTGATGATTGAGCTTTTTCAGTTGTGCAGGGCTTTCAATATTTTTATCAAAATTCTGTGACTGTTGGTTATAATCAAACAGAATTACCCCACCAATATTATCTTGCTCTATTGATCGAACTATCGGTGACTGTGCATTGATCTCTTTCCCTTGAAATCCAAGTATCAACATTTGCCCTATTTTATCGCGAAGCGTCGGTTCTGTCGCATACAAACAGGAAACCGATAAGCCTAAAAAAACAGTAAGAACAATTCGGTAAATAATCAATTAATTTCTCGATAAAGAAGTAATATTAATTACAATTCTGACTGAGCTGAAATCGCTTGCTGACAAATTGTTCTTAATCCCAGGCTCATTTGTTTTAATGCAGGTATTTGCTGCACATCCAAATGATACTCACTCGCCAGTTTAAGCGGATCAGTAAAACTAAGCCAGACTTGTCCAGAACTGTCCTGAGTTGCCATGATACGCAATGGTAAATCAAGAGCAAAAGCAGCATTGGCCTGCATCAGGGCAGTACCCTTGGCTGGGTTGCCTATAATGATTACCTGAGTATCAGACAGTACCTGATTCGTATGATGCGCTTCCAATGCATGATCAATACGAGCAAAGACAGTTCCTCCATTTTTTTTAATCAAGCTGGAAACGCGATCCAGTGTTTCTGATACGGAATAAGGACTTTGCACCGTTTCAGACCAGTCGGAACCCACGGGCGTCCCCAGCTTCGCATCAAATGAAGCCGCAATTTTTCGTGCTAAACTATCCAAATCCGGCAAATTACCCTTATTTGCCAATAGGGTAACACAAAGCAATTCTGACGGATCTGTAAATCGACTTAAAAACGAAGAATAACCAGGAATGGATCCCTTAATCTCCATCAATCCCTTATGCCCGGGAAACAACCATCCCGCATTACCGGGTACAGAATGATTATTGATAGTTGGAGCACTGTACAAGAAACTCCTGTCAGCAGCGTCTTTAACCAAAATATCTCCCGCCAAGCCTATATCCCATAAGCTAATATCCTCAGCAGAGGCGATAATGCCGCTTGCAGCAAAAGTAGCAGACCAGGTTGGTGATGGAACGGCAACAAGACCCTGTTCCGATTGACTGTACCCCACAGCGGCTTCAACCGGATCTATAAACCCTGGTTTGTGGAGAAATGCGCTGTGTTTAAACGGATTCGTTCCATTTGTTATCTCATTTGCAATGGATTGAGCATTGGAGATAAAAAAGGTATGTTTTAAGCCCAAACGTTCAATTTGATTCTTGGTCACATAATCCTGATAACTCATCCCACTGACTTGTTCGATGATCAAACCCAATAAATAGGGATTGGATGCACTGCTCCGCATCTGGGATCCTGGCTTGAACAGCAGTTCTTTATCACTGATTAAATTCAAAATATCCTGGGTTTGATAGTTTTTGGCATAATTGAATCCGGTAACTAAGGTATAGTCAGGCAGTCCTGAACTGTGCGTTAAAAGCTGTCTGACGGTTATAGGTTGCCAGCGATCCGGTATATTAGGAAGATACTTCCCCAGGGAAGCATCAAGCTGCACTTTCCCCTCCTCCTTCAATTGCATTATCGCAACTGCGGTATAGGCATTGGTTATCTGACCGATATTAAAAACAGTTCTCGTGGCAGCCAACCGCCTGCTATTAGTGTCAGCAAGGCCATATCCTACAACTCGAGTGATATATGGGGCTTGAACTATAGCCAAAGTTAATCCCGGTACATTATTTTCATCCATATATCGGATGATTAAATCATCGACTGATTGCCCCTGATAAACTGTATGAACATCACCTCGACCATTTCCCGCATGAGAAGTTACAGAATCCATAAGAACCCCTGTTAAAATGATCACTATTAAACATCCTTTTATCCAGTTAGTATCCACGGATGAATCCTTGTTTAATCATTTTTAATTGTGTACTGATATTAAGATTAGAAGATAATTAAAGAACTTGCGTAATGTTTTATGTCAGAGTGTTTTGACAACTCCAATTTCGATATTCAGTGGACAATCCATAGAACATCGAAACCTGGAAATAGGCATCTATTGAACTTATTGAGAACTCCTGAATCCGTGAACCAATTTTTAATTCATTGCAAATACGTCGTCGTTGCCAACGAATTAAAGCAGTACATCATGTGAGCAAGGATTCTATCTGGCTTAACCAGGACTGTTGACAATTCAGATTTCGACGTCCCGCCAACAAATACCGAATTCCCGCGGCTCGACCGCGGGATCCAATATCTAAACTCCACAATCATGGATTCCGCGGTCAAGCCGCGGAAATTCGGAGAATAAACTAGCCTCTAACTTTTCGAGGAATGACATGCTTTGATACAATAATTAAATTTTGTTCACGGAACCTAGGTTCTGTTGACAATTCAAGTTTCGACGTCCCGCTACTTGTTCGCGGGATCCAATTCAATCTTTATAAGCGCAATATATTCTTGTTTTGCGCGAGATCTATCGATTCCGCGAACAAGTCGCGGAAAGTAGGCTTGAAAATAATGAAATGTCAACAGCCCCTAGACTACCGCAAATAAAACCGCTGTCAGATAATTTCCTTCAGGAAAAGAAGCCAAAGTAGGATGGCAACTTGCAGGACCATATACACCGAGAATTCGCACCTGTTTACCTACAGCTCCAGCTTGTGCACTGACCAAAGAACAAAATTCTTGCGATGAAAGTGCTGATGAACAGTTGCAGGTCATTAACAGCGAACCTTCTTTCATATGCTTAAACACTTCCCGGTGCAGAAAGCGATAATAATTTTTTGCTTTTTGCACGTGCCGTTGTGAAGGAACTAATTTTGGTGGATCCAGGACAACAATATCATACTCACCTGCCTTTACGAGATAATCACGCGCATCGGCCTCTATAAAATCAATAGTGCTAATGTCATTTAATTTGGCATTGTGTTTTGCCTGGTTGATTGCTTGAGCCGAACTATCAACAGCAGTTACTCGCGTAGCCCCTGCCTTGGCAGCATGCAAAGCAAAACCACCCGTGTAAGTATAGAGATCCAAAAGAGATTTACCTCTGGATAACTCAGCTACGCGTTTATGATTCTCTCTTTGATCAATAAATAAACCGGTTTTTTGCGCATGAGCGAATTCAACTTGAAATTTAATCCCCTCTTCCAGTACTTCTGCTGTCTGCTTGATTTCCCGAGCTTCAATATTGTTCCAACCATCCTGCGCTAATGGCTTGCTTTGCGAAATCCATATCAGTTGATCATTTGGAAGCAATTCGTGAAGTGCTTGAGAAATGAGTTCTTTATTCAATTCAACCCAATATGCAGAGCTGGAAATGACTGTGATCTGATTGAATCGGTCGATAGTCAGTCCGGAAAGACCATCAGCCTCACTGTTGAATAATCGATAAGCTGTTGTCTGCTCACTGGGTAAATTTAAACTTTGTCTTACTCTTTGTGCCTGGAGGAGTCTATGAGAAATAATTGATTTATAACTGCTTTTATCGAATGGCTCATTTGCCAAGGCTAAAACTCGAACACGATATAAAGAGTGCTCATTGTATACGCCAACACCAATGTACTCATCTTCCGCACCATGGATCGCGACCAAATGGCCTGTAACCAGTTTGCCGCTATTGCGAGCAATAGCTTTGGGAAAAATCCAGGGATGCCCTCTTAATACTGTATTTTGTTTTGCTGCTACTAAAAAAATTTTAGCACTCATTTCTATTTCCCACAGACCAAAAGTCGGCTAATCTACACTATTGAATGATATTTCTGCAATGGAGAGAAGAATAATTATGCTGCACTCTATAAAAAAGATATTCATCATCTTATGTTTATCAATTTTTAGCTCACTAACATCCGCAGCTCCCTGGTTTACTGGCCCCCTGCTTGCCCCAGCCGGGCATACCATACCTAAAGGTCACACGAACTTTGAAATTTATGGAATCGATGTATTTACCAATGGCTCCTACAATGCCGCTGGTGATCTCATTCGCACCCCTCTCTTTCGAACATTTAATATCAATCCAATTCTTACTCATGGATATACTGAATGGCTGGATATTCAATTGACGGTTCCTTACTTATTCAACTCCACACGTGGGGTTCACTCGAATCGCTTGGGAGACGTCTCCATTGCAGCCGGAATTCAACTATTTGAACAAAAAGGCGCTCTTAATCGTATTGACACCCGAGTCGTACTCCAGGAAACCATTCCAACAGGTCGATACGACAATCTCAATCCCGAACTTGCTGGTACGGATGCAACTGGGCTTGGCGCTTACCAAACACAATTGAATCTGGATCTGCAGTATTTGCTCCCAGTCTTTAAAACTCATTATTTACGTACTCGATTTATCATTTCCCGAATCTTTGCCACAAGCGTTTATGTTGATGGACTCAGTAGTTTTGGTGGCACACCAACCACTCATGGAAGAATAAGAATCGGAGCTGAAACAGACTACGATCTCGCATTTGAATACACCCTAACGCAAAATTGGGTTGCAGTCATGGAGGGATATATTGCTAAGGGGCAAAATACTCGTTTTAACGGTATCCTCGACATTGGGAATGTAGGAAGTCCACCCACAAATGTCAATATAGGTAATGGTGCTTATATTGAAAAGGCACTGGCACCAGCTTTGGAATATAATTTTAACGCAAATGTAGGTATCATTGGAGGTGTATGGTTTCCTGTCAGTGGGAAAAACACGTCTCACTTCATGACCTATATGTTAGCACTCAATGCATTTTGGTAATCAATAAAGGCTAATACGACTATGGAAAAAAAAAATAAATTCTCATATGGGCTTACGCTGGGGGCCTTGGGTGTCGTATACGGCGATATAGGCACCAGCCCTTTATACGCCTTAAAAGTAACTTTAGCTAATCTTCCTATAACCCAGTCTGCTGTTTTGGGGGTTTTATCTTTGATATTTTGGTGTCTTATCATCATTATTTCATACAAATACCTGATTATTGTATTTCGTGCGGATAATGATGGGGAGGGAGGAATTCTTGCTCTGTTAGCTCTTATGAAGCATAAAAGCACCAAGTACGAACCGTTATTCTATATTGTAGCCATCTTTGGAGCAGGGCTTTTATTGGGAGATGGCATGCTCACTCCTGCCATTTCCGTTATCAGTGCGGTTGAAGGTCTGGGAACTTTATCTCAGACCTTTACACCGTATATTCTACCTACTGCCTGCATCTTGCTTATCGTGCTGTTTATGATCCAATCTCGAGGAACGGAAAGCATAGGCTATCTCTTTGGTCCCTTCATTCTTATCTGGTTTCTTACTATAGCGATACTGGGCATAGTTCAAATCATCAAACTGCCTTTGGTTCTTGAAGCGATAAATCCATACTATGGCATTTCGTTTTTATATCATGAAGGATTACGAGGCTACTTATTACTAGGTGGAATCTTCCTGGTTATGACTGGAGGAGAAGCACTTTTTGCTGACATCGGGCATTTTGGTAAAAAACCCATAAGAGCCAGTTGGTTTCTTGTAGTTCTACCCTGTCTGCTGCTTAATTATTTTGGCCAAGGCGCTAATTTATTATCCCATCCCGAATCGATAAGCAACCCATTTTACATGATTGCTCCAAGCTGGTTTTATTTACCACTCATTATCATTGCCACTTTCGCCACCATCATTGCTTCCCAGGCTGTCATTTCAGCTACCTTTTCATTAACCAAACAAGCCGTATTATTAAGTTTGTGCCCACGTATACCCATCATACAAACGTCCCGAAAACACTCAGGCCAAATTTACGTGCCGCAAATCAATTTCATTCTCTTTGTAGGTACCCTGTTTTTTGCCCTGACATTCAGGACTTCAGACAATTTGGCACATGCATACGGTATTGCCGTCAATATTGATATGCTTTTGGTCGATGCGATGGTCGCTTATGCAGCCATATCCATCTGGAACTGGTCTAAACTAAAAGTGGCATTAATTTTTGGCTTATTCATCGCGGTGGATTTCGCATTTTTGGGTGCTAACTTCCATAAATTCTTTACAGGAGGCTGGGTACCGGTCATTTTTGCCTTATTCATCGCCTTTATCATGTACACTTGGAAGTATGGACTGGAGTATTTAAGAAACAACTTCTATCTTAATAAAGAAGATATTTCAAAAATATTAAAACAGCTTCAATATAAAAGCCTGAACCAACTACCGGGTGTGACTGCAATTTTCATCACAGACGTTTATGATAAAAGCGGAGGAAGCTTTCTTCACTTTTTAAAACTCAGCAGATCAGTGCCTGAAAACGTTCTGATTGTTAATTATGTCGTTGAAAATATTCCCTACGTTCATTACAGCGAACGTTATGAAATTGCCTGCCTTGACGAACGAGTGTGTAAACTGACCTTACATTATGGTTTTATGGAAACTATTTCACTGCCTCGAGCTTTAGAAAAAGCCAGTGAAAAAAATCTTCTGCCGTTCAAATTAAATATTGATCACGCCACCTATATGGTTGAAATCCCAAATGTAATGGCTTCAAAAGCCAAAAAATCGCTAACATTCTATACTCAGGAACGATTGTTTTCCTTCCTAATGCGCAATTATTCAGCAAATTTGAATATCGAATTTTTTAAATTGCCCTACAACCGAACTATTGCTATTGGGACGTACTGTATTTTATAAACTGTTTCAACAGATCAGTTATCCCCTTCATCCAGTGCGCCTGTTGATCAGGATTCAGATCGCAGCGTGCACTATTTCATGGTAAAATTTCATTTTTATTTAAAGGATATAACATGTGGTTTAATAATGCTCTTATATATCAATACGAATTGGATGAAGCATCTGATTTAAATGCTTCTTTAGCTGAAGAAATTCTAAAACCATGTCCTCCTCATGCACGATTTATATACGGATGGCTACCTGCAATGGGAGATGAGATGGTTCATGAAGTTGCTGGTTGTGCACTCATCTGCATGGGCAAAGAAGAGCGTATATTACCTCGTGGGGTAATTAACAAAATGCTTGAAGAAAAAATTCAAATGATCGAAATACAGCACGGCCGTACAGTAAAACGGGCTGAAAAATCTCAAATTGCAGAAGATCTGGAATTTGAATTACTCCCCAAGTCATTTTGTGTCCAAAAAAGATTGCCAGCTATTCTTGATACGGTCAGTAAACGAATCATCGTTAATGCATCAAGTAATAATCAAGCCTCTCAGCTTACCTCACTTTTGAGAAAATCAGTTGCAGGCATTACTATTGAGCCGCTTACTCATACCGAAAATCTGGCAGTACGATTTGCAGAATGGATTCATTCACCCGAAACCTTACCGGAAGATTTTAAGTTAGCGTCTGACTGTTTGCTGTTTTCCCTGGATGATGAAAAAAAACGAATACATTGTAAGGGATATGAATTACCTGCTGAGGAAATATTAACTTTGCTCTCTCAGGGAATGGCGACAGCTGAAATTTCATTAATATGGAAAGAAAGAATTCAATTCACATTAACTCATGATTTTACTTTTAAAAAACTGAAAAGCCTTGATTATTTGATTGATGATTTTAATGAAATCAGAGAACTTGATGAAGAATACCAACGCCAGGACGCAGCGTTAACGTTATTGGGCGGTGAGTTAAGGGAGCTGACAAATGATCTTCTCAAAGCCTTGCTTCCTTCATCTACATCATCGGCTTCAATAAGCACCGAAGAAGCAGCAGAAGAGGCTTTAGCTTAATTGAGTCATAATTTATTCTAATCAATAGTCTATTTAAATGAACCGGGTTGGAGCATCGCTTGTACCCGGTTTCCTTCCCTGTAAAGCCAACGCCCTGAGAAAGTTTATCTTTAGTTCACATAATTAATGTATTTATTATTCAATTAGAGTGAATCCCGGAGGGGAACTCTTCATTCCCCTCCGGTCAAATTATGATGCGACTCGCACCATATTAGACGTGTGATATGTGGCTTGGTAAACCGCCATTGCGTCTTCAGCGGCCTTATTAAGTCCTAATGCCATGTTGGCATCGTACATAATGACCAGAGCTTGTTGAGCACTTGGAGCCTGTGGATAGGTCTTTACCAGGTAATTGGCGCGCTCAATAGCAGCGACGTACATTTTACGTTTGAAGTAATATTGAGACACATTAAGTTCATGTTGAGCGAACATATTGCGTAAATAAACCATGCGCTGTAGGGCATTCGCTTTATATTTACTGTTGGGGAACTTTTGGATTAATGTTGCAAAATCAAGGAATGCCTGGGTTTGCGTACCCGGATCACGCCATGACTCATCCATAGGTAATACTTTGGCAAAAACACCCCTGGTCTGTTGGAAGTTAGCTAAACCTCTCATGTAATAGGCATAATCAACATTTTTAGCCCGCGGGTACAGATGAATGAAACGCTCGGCAGTTGCGGCGGCAGATGGATAATCCTCATTTTGATAATAAGCATAAATTAAATCCATTTGTGATTGCTCTGTATAATCACTAAACGGATACATGGATTCCATCGCTTCAAGCTGTTTCGATGCCGTCGCGTATTCCTTCTTTTGTAAGGATTTTTGTGAAGCAGAATAAAGCTGTTTTGCGGTCATTCCTTTGTATGGATTTTTTTCTTCGTCATCTTTATTCCATTTGGCACAAGAGGACAAAGCAACGATAAGACTGACGAGGAACACTATTTGAAATCGTTTCATAAACTACACCTATTTTTTGTATCTGTTGTATTCAACAACAGTGACAGGAAATTTTGGGACATTATACCTATGACGTACTCATTTGCGAACACTCTCTTGCTGATTCTTTAATTAAAATATCAAGAGCATAAAACAGAAGTACTTTTATCATTCCAATTAGCCAAAGTGCAATAAAAATTTCAAAAACCATTTGCAAATCATCGAGCGTTAGGATAGTATTCTTGGCTGTCGGAGAGGTGGCAGAGCGGTCGAATGCGGCGGTCTTGAAAACCGTTGAAGGGCAACCTTCCCAGGGTTCGAATCCCTGCCTCTCCGCCAAATCTTGTTACTAATTTACTGAATTCAAAATACATCCCTCAACTATCTTTTCAAAAATTGATCCCAAGAACTTCATTAAGAACAATACTTTTCAAGTAACCTATGACTTGAAGAACATTTCAATTTCGACATTCCTCGACATGTTGCCTAATCTTATGCACATCTTCGTAAAGTCCCCCTAGCTTTATTTACTGGATTCCGCAGTAAATGCCGCAGACATTCGAAGTAAAACCGATCCTGTTTGCGAGCACACAAGCTACATGTATTGCCATTCTGCATACAAAGCCTCGAAAATTCGAAGGGTAACACTGACTCACATCTCACCCGAATTCCCGCGGCATTGACCGCGGGATCCAATGTTTTAGCGCGGACAACCTGCGGTCAAAGACGTATAAAGTCAAAGCGTAACGCGGGATCATATCTCAACAGGATCTGCATACTCGGCACCCTGTTCAGGAACGCCCTCTCTAGACTCGGAATGATGTATTTTTGGGGATGAGCTTTCCTTAGCTCAATGAGTCATCCTCAGTTTACAGGATTAAACCATTTCTCCCGTTTTTTTATACACTTCATCAATAGCTTTCAAGGACTCTAACAGTTGTTTCATTTTTGCTAAAGGCCAACTATTCGGTCCATCACTCAAAGCTTTATCAGGATCAGGATGTGTTTCCATAAAAATACCGGAAATCCCAGCTGCTACAGCAGCCCTGGCTAAAACGGGGATAAACTCTCTTTGCCCGCCTGAAACGCCATTATTTCCTCCTGGCAATTGTACAGAATGAGTCGCATCATAAACTACAGGGCAACCTGTTTCTCGCATGATTGCCAAAGATCTCATGTCTGAAACCAGATTATTATAACCAAAACTGACTCCGCGTTCGCAGGCCATAATCAATTCATTGCCTTCAGCTTTGGCCTTTGCAATGACGTGTTTCATTTCCCAAGGTGCCAGAAATTGTCCTTTTTTGATATTCACAGGCTTATTCAATGCGGCAACCCTTTGTATAAAGTTGGTTTGTCTGCACAAAAAAGCAGGGGTCTGCAAAACATCAACAACACTGGACACTTCAAGTAAAGGAGTATCTTCGTGAACATCCGTCAACACCGGCACGCCAATTTGAGATTTTACCTTCTCAAGGATCAACAACCCTTTTTCAAAACCAGGCCCTCTATAACTCGAAATCGAGGATCGGTTTGCTTTATCAAATGAAGACTTATAGATAAAAGGAATTGTGAGTTGATTGCACATTTCCTTTAAATATCCGGCTGTTTCCAAAGCCAGTTCTTCGCTTTCAATAACACAAGGACCAGCGATTAAAAATAATGGTTTATCAATACCTACTTCAAATCCACAAAGTTTCATGCAAGTTCCTTTTCTTGATGTATTTTTCGAGCTGCAAGTACAAACTGTTTAAACAGAGGATGACTTTCTCTGGGGTTTGACGTAAATTCAGGGTGAAATTGACAGGCCAGAAACCAGGGGTGATCGGCTAACTCAACCATCTCCACAAGAGAACCATCAGCGGATCGCCCTGAAATAATCAAACCATGCTGTACTAAATCATGTACATAGCGATTATTCACTTCGTATCGATGACGATGCCGTTCTATAATTTGCGACTTATCATACACTCTACGAGCTAAAGTTCCCTCTTCCAATTGGCATAATTGAGCTCCAAGCCGCATTGTTCCACCCAGTTCGGTGTCTTCAGAACGAACTTGTCTGCTACCATCAGCATCCATCCATTCACTAATCAAACCTAAAACAGGGTAAGGGGTTTCTTTATTAAATTCTGTAGAATTCGCACCAGTCCAACCAACAACATTTCGAGCAAACTCAATCACTGCAGTTTGCATCCCCAGACAAATACCCAGGAAAGGAATTCGTTGTTCACGAGCATATTGGATGGCTTTAATTTTTCCTTCAACACCCCGCTCTCCAAAACCACCAGGAACAAGTATTGCATCCATTCCTTCAAGCAATGTTGTGCCGTGTTTTTCGATTAGTTCCGCATCCATGTAAATGATGTCTACTTTTGTTTGCGTATGAATTCCGGCGTGAAGAAGTGCTTCATTAATTGATTTATAAGCATCATTCAATTCAGTGTATTTACCTACCATGGCAATTTTTACTGTCATGGTCTGAATGGCCTGCATACCCACAACACGCTGCCACTCACTTAAATCAGCAGGATTAACGGTCAGACCCAATTTTTTGACAACAATTTCATCCAATCCCTGTTCATGTAAAATCATCGGAATTTGATAAATGCTTTTGGCATCCTCAAGCGCAATGACCCCTTCCTTTTCGACATTTGTAAACAATGCAATCTTGGCACGATCGGACGAAGAAATGGCCTTCTCTGATCGGCAAATTAAAATGTCAGGCTGTATACCAATTGATCTCAATTCTTTTACTGAGTGCTGGGTCGGTTTGGTTTTGGTTTCACCTGAAGTTGCGATATACGGCACTAAAGTGAGATGAATAAACAATGCTCGTTGAGCACCTAATTCAATACGCATTTGCCGGATGGCTTCAAGAAATGGCAGTGATTCAATATCACCAACCGTACCCCCAATTTCAACCATCGCCACATCAAACCCATCTGCACCGAGTTTGATACATCGCTTGATTTCATTGGTGATGTGGGGAATTACCTGAACCGTTCCTCCAAGATAATCGCCCTTTCTTTCTTTTTTAATCACATTTTCGTAAATTTTTCCGGTCGTAAAATTATTACGTTTTGTCATAGTCGTTTTAACAAAACGTTCATAATGACCCAGATCAAGATCAGTTTCTGCACCATCATTAGTAACAAAAACCTCTCCATGTTGGAATGGACTCATAGTGCCAGGGTCTACATTGATGTATGGATCAAGCTTTATGAGAGTAACACTAAGACCTCGAGCCTCAAGAATGGCTGCGAGAGATGCGGCTGCAATACCCTTCCCTAAAGAAGAGACAACTCCGCCGGTAATAAAAATATAATTTGTCATTTTTGACCCCGTTCAAAATGCCGAATCCACCAAATTGGCGCTAAATTAAATTTGCATGTAAACGGGATTTAATTCTACCAAAATGAGACTATAAATAACACAAATTTAAGAAAATTATTCTCTGGGCTTCAGGATCGCTTGATAATGACCTGACTGAAGCGATTAAAATCCGGTTCAATAAATACACTAACCACCCTATAAAAGCTCAACACAGTCATCACTTAGAGCGTAGTGATTGTTGTTCTGAATAGATAATTGTCCCTGAATTTGGAAACTCCTCATTCCAGTCGGATTCCTGAACGCCGGAAAGAATCTCCTCTATAGGACAAAACCTTCAATTCCTAATCACGTTTGAGAGGCCAATTCTTGCCGAATTTATGTAGAAATTAACGTAATTGCTGGCTGATCAAGTACATCTCAACCGCACAATCTGCCGCATCTCTTCCTTTATGTCCATGACGTCCACCCAGTCGATCCCACGCCTGCTCTTCATTTTCAGTAGTCAAAACACCGAAAACAACCGGAATATCATGATCGAGCATCACTCTCTGACATCCCTGACTCACTTGGTCACACACATAATCGTAATGACTGGTTTCACCTCGAATCACAGCACCTAATGCGATTACCACATCGACTTGTTTATTCTTTGCTAAAATTTGTGCAACAAAAGGTATCTCAACAGCTCCAGGCACCTCAACCAAGGTAATATCCGTTTCTTTAAAGCCAAGTTCTGCCAAACGCTCCAAAGTTCCTGTCTTTAAGGCACTCGTAATCGCGTCATTAAACGTGCTAACCACAACTGCGATAGGGAACGAACTTTTTATTTCATTGCAACGTGCTTTAATTAATCTCATTTCTATCCTAATCTATAGCCAACAAATGTCCCAGCTTTTGTTTTTTTGTTTTTAAATAACCACGATTTTCATCTGTAGGTTCAACCTCCAGAGAAACGCGTTCAGCACAAATACCATAGTGCTCCATAGCTGATATTTTTAAAGGATTGTTCGTTAACATGCGTATGGAATCAATACCTAAATGCTTCAATATTTGATACGCAATCGCATAATCGCGATCATCAGCAGGCAAACCCAGTTTTAAATTCGCATCAACGGTATCGAATCCTTGCTCTTGCAGGGCGTATGCTTTGAGTTTATTCGCTAATCCAATGCCTCTTCCTTCCTGCCTCAAGTAGATTAATACTCCCCCTTCTGCTGCAATTTGCGCCAGTGAAGCATGTAATTGGTTGCCACAATCGCATTTACAGGAGCCAAAAACATCCCCGGTAATACATTCCGAGTGGATTCTAACCAGAGGAACACGATTACCGAATAAAGGAGGTTTAACCAGAACAAAATGCTCTGCAGTATCCAATTCATTTTCAAAAACAGTCATGTCAAATAGACCATTGTCTTTTAACGGTATCCTGGTAGTCGCTGCGGGAGTAACTAACTGTTCGTGTTTAATTCGATAATCAATCAAATCCCTGATCGTCACTAACGGAATTTGATGTTTTTCTGAAAAAGCTACCAACTCATCACGACGGCTCATGGTACCGTCTTCATTAATAATTTCACAAATTACCGCAGCAGGAATTAATCCCGCCATCCGAACCAAATCGACGCTGCCTTCAGTTTGTCCAGCCCGTTCAAGGACCCCTTTACGTCTTGCCCTTAAGGGAAATACATGGCCAGGGGAAATAATATCTGCCGGTCCACTTTCAGGATCGATGGCTACTTTGATAGTCTGAGCTCGGTCCTTTGCGGAGATGCCCGTTGAAACACCCTCTGCTGCCTCAATTGAAACAGTAAACGCGGTGCCGTAAGGCGACTTATTATTATGAGCCATCATCGGCAATTGAATTTTATCAATTAACTCTTCAGCCATGGGCAAACAAATTAATCCACAACCAAAACGTGACATGAAATTTATTGCTTCTGGCGTAGCAAATTCGGCAGCCATTACCAAATCGCCCTCATTCTCCCTGTCCTCATCATCGATTAAAATGATCATTTTACCGGCTTTCAGGGTTTCCATTGCCTGTTCTATACTGACTAATGAATGCTTCATGACTCTACCTCATAGTTCAACTTCCCGGCAATTTGAAGCTGATGAGCAACAATACGGGTAAGATAATCAAATTCTATATTAACTTGCTGCCCCACTCGCAACGACCCTAAATTAGTGTGTAACAGAGTGTGGGGCACCAGCATTACTTTAATGGTTTGGTTTATAACCTCATTAATGGTCAGGCTTACACCTTCCACTGTAATGCTGCCTTTGGGTATCAAATAAAACATGGAGTGTGAATTAAATCCTTCAAGTTCCATTTCAATATATTCATTAAGAGAATGAATGGATTTTATTAAAGCCGTCATGTCCACATGACCACTCACATAATGGCCACCAAAACGTGTTGAGGCAACCATGGCTCGCTCAAGGTTAACAAGATTACCGACCGACAAACTGCCTAAAGTAGTTATTTTTAAAGTTTCAGGAGAAACATCAAAATGCAACTCACCACATTCAGACGGTAATAAGGTGAGGCATACTCCATTGACGGCAATGCTTTCACCAACCTGCAGATGTTCATAAGATGAGGAAACAATCAGTCTGTTTCCACCATTATTTTCATGATTCGCAAGCACCTTACCTGTTTTTTCTATTAAACCAGTAAACACTAAACCTCCTGCCAATCGATACATGCTATCATATTGTCACCCATTTCATGCCAGGAAACTTTATGTTCACGATCAAATAATTCACTGAACTGATAAGCTGAAACGGCTTCAGTACCTAAAAAGATTGGAACCAGGTATAAATAGGTTCTATGTACCAAACCCTCTTGATGCAATGCACTAAAAATTGCTCCCCCAGCCTCTACCCAGACGTCATGGAAACCCAACGCCCCCAAATGGTTGAGAATGGAGTTCAAATCCATTTTCCCTGACTTTAAAGGCATTGCATGGTATGTAGTATTAGGATAAAGAGAATCAGAGCTGCCCGGATAAATGTGCGCGGAATCCATTTTATTTCTATCGATATCACGTGATAAATAGTGTTCGTCGAAATACACGTGACAATGGCTGGCGTTGGAAAAGACCAAAGATTCTGGATTCAGCTTGAGATCACGATCGATAATGGCCACCGGTTTTCCCTGGATCTGATGATTTAATCGAACATTCAATCGGGGATTATCCAGTGCTACTGTTCTCGAACTGGTTAATATCACATCACTTGCGGCACGCATTTGATGAGTAAACTCATCGCACAAGGAATTTGACAACATCACCCGATCATGACTCAAACGCCCTATTTTACCATCCAAAGATTGAGCTATTTTAACGGTAACTCGTGGTCTGTGAGTTAATGTCCAATGAGTGTAGCTTTTATAAAACTCATCAATTTCAGGCAAAGGCAAATGAGTAACTTTTATACCATGTTCTTGTAAAAGAGCTGTAGAATTATTCTTGGCAACAAGAGGATTAGGATCCAAATAAGAAAAATACACCTCTTCTATGCCGTGATTAATAATCGCATTAACACAGGGGGGCGTTTTCCCCCAATGATTACAAGGTTCGAGAGTAATATATAAACTAACCCCTGGCGTTTTAGGGGTAAGTTGTGCTAACAATAGTTGTTCTGCATGTGGCGAACCTGCACCTCTATGCCAGTCCTGTGCTATAATGTTTCCATTTTGCACAGCTACGGCTCCAACACTGGGATTGGGCGCACAGCTCCCCTGACCTAGTTTGGCTTGTTTAAGTGCCGCAAGCAAAAACTGTTCGTGCATCGATTAACCACCTTTTAAAAGTGCACGAATGATAACAAATTATTCAATTTATGAGTAGCCCAATGATTCAATTGAATTTAAAATATAAGCTAAAACCAATTATTTCCAGATTATTTATCTTGGGACGGTTATTTATACTGTTTATTTTGAGTCAACCTTCCTTCTCTGAAGGGCTGTCACCTTATTCAACAAAAGAGCTGGAACAACTGGAACATCAATTCATTCAATTGATTAATCAGTCGGACAGCGTAGAACGCAACCCTTTGGCCAGTCAATACATCAATCATATTGGAAAAAAGCTCGCACACTATGGACGTATCAAATCTCCCTATTTTTTTATAGTCAAATCCAGGGAAATTAATGCTTTTGCAGGGCCTGGAGGGTATATTGGAATAAATTCCCAGCTTATATTAACGACCCAAAATGAAAGTGAACTCGCTGCGGTAATGGCCCATGAAATAGCTCACGTTCGTCTTCACCACTTGTACAGTATGATTGAGCATCAGAAACAGATGCGAGTACCGATGTTAGCCTCTATGTTGGCATCGATTGCCCTTGGTGCGATGAATCCCACGGTAGGAATGGGAGCCATGATGGCATCAATTTCCGGATTTTCTCAGGATAATATTAACTTTACCCGATCCAAAGAAAAAGAAGCAGACCGGATAGGCATCGACATGCTGATTAAAGCAGGCTTTGATCCACGCGGCATGGCGGCTTTTTTCCAAAAAATGCAAGAAAATTCACGTTATTATTATTCAGCGGATGTTCCCGCTATTCTTCGTACCCATCCCATGGACGCGGATCGTATTGCTGAAGCAGAGAACCGCACGGCCCGCCTTGAGAGAAAACGATACTCTGATTCACTGGACTATTCTTTGTTTAAAGAATTGATACGTGTTTCCGTGACGCCACAGAGCAAACAAATACTGGATTACTATGAGCATCAATGTAACAAAAGAAATAACTCCATTGCCTGCCAATATGGATATGTACTCGCGTTGTTAAATAACAATGAATATGCAAAAGCAGCGGAGCGTTTAAGGCCTGTTCTCGACAAGTATTCAGACAATTTATACTTTCAAATCGCTATGGCTCAAGCGGAGCTGGGTTTGTCACAAAATAAAGCAGCAATAAACCGCCTGGCAGATGCACAAAAAAACTATCCGGATAATTACGCCGCGCTAATGGCTTATGCCCAGGGTTTACTTTCTGCCAACCAGGCAGAGAAAGCGACCAGCGTATTGCTTAAAGGCAGCAGAATATATAAAGAAGACTTGCCTTTATGCAGAGAATTGGCTCGAGCTCAAGCAGAGTCGCATCAAAAAAATTATGCTTATTTTACCCAATCTCAATGTTTAGTGCTTGAAGGACAACATCGAGCGGCTATAGCACAATTAAAGGTCGCAAAAAATTTATCAAAAAATGATCCATATCTCTTGGCGCGGATAACCGCAAAAATCGATGAAATCAAATTCATGACCGAAAACTAAAGTTTGTTGCCAACTGTTCTCTTTTCCTTCCGCGCTTGATGCCTGAGGATTGAATTCAATCGAGCATTAAAAGTTTAGATGTAGACTAATAAGTGAAATTAGTCTATATTTAGACTAAGCAATGAATCAGGGCACATTATTATGATTCCAGATAAAACGAATACCGCACTAGCCAAAGAGCACATCCAAACGGCTTTTAAAGTGGTTTTGAATATTTTTGATAAATGGCATTGCACTACTGAAGAAGCACTTATATTGTTAGGCCTGAAACGTTCTACCTGGTTCAAATACAAAAACTCCCCGGAACATGCTTCTTTCAGCCATGACATTACAGAACGTATATCGTATATTTTAAATATACATGCCGCATTAAGAATACTGTTTTCCAATCAGGACTCTGTATACCAATGGGTAAGGAAACCCAATACGGCTCCATTTTATAACGGCCGATCTGCAATGGATGTAATGCTTCAGGGACGAGTTGTTGATTTATGGTCCGTTTCCAGCAGGCTTAATGCAGAGCGCGGTGGAAAAGCTTAATGGCATCACTGGATTCACTCAATAAATTAGCCTTTGTGAAACAACGTTGTTATCGCATCATTCCCTCTCAGTTTCCACCAATTCACTTATTTGAAGATGTCGCTAATCCGGAGGAATTCGAAGCCGTTTTTGCGGTACAAATGCTTACCAATCCAAGAATTCAGGAAGAAATTGGCCTGGTGGAAAAAATACCCAGGGATCAAAGACTGTATGCTGTTCCAGGCTGTGGTTATGTTATGGCAGCGTTTACACACATTAATCCCAATGGAAGCAGATTTTCCAATGGTGACTATGGGATATATTATGCTGCTGAATCAATCGCGACAGCTATTGCAGAAACCGTCTATCATAAAGAGCAATTTCTATCCTACACACAGGAACCCGCTCAGGAGTTAGCGATGAGAAGCTTGATTGCTGAATTCAGTGCTGATTTATTTAATTTAACCTTGCTGGATAAAAGCAGCCACCCCCTATATTCATCAAGTAATTATACGCATAGTCAATTCCTGGGTTCTCAAATTAAAGAACAGCAGGAGGAAGGTATCGTCTATCATTCCGTTCGAGCTGAAGGGACAAATTTCGCGTTGTTTAAGCCAAATTCAATTCATCAGTGCCAGCAAGGCGCTCATTTTAGTTATGTATGGGACGGATCACGCATTTCGACGGTATATCAAAAAGTACTTCAAAATTAAATAGGTCCATTCATGTTCCTGAGGTTTATTTAGCTCTTGTTCTAGGCGTAGATGGTTTCCATTCCCTCTCCCCAACCCTCTTCCCGCGAATGGGCATTATCATTTTATTCTAATTCCTTGCGCGGGAGAGGGAGCAGATTGATGCACGGTGGAGTTCACAGCCGATTAAAACACTGGAATAAATAAAAAATCCAAATCAAATGATAACCGGATAGGTTTGCGTGAAGGTTGAAAGATCGCCATCTTAAAAAAGCGAGGCACACATCAGGATAAAGTACCGGAACAAATCAAAAATCCAAATCAGGTGATAAATGGGTAGATTTGTGTGAAGGTTGAGAGATCGCCATCCTAAAAAATCGAGGCACACATCAGGATAAAGTACCGGAATAAATTAAAAATCCAAATCTGGTGATAAATGGGTAGATTTGCGTGAAGGTTGAGAGATCGCCATCCTAAAAAAAGCGCAGTGCACATAAGTGCATGAGCATTTTTTTAGGATGGCGATCTCTCAAGATTCACCAAAGATGCCCGTTTATCAGACAGCAACCTCTTTCCACCAACTTGTTTTGGTCTCAGCAACCCAATCAGCATTTCTTAAATTTTTAACAAAAACTGCTGTTTCTTCTGGAGTTGAATGCTTAGGATCCAGTTTTATGCACCAATCCCAATCACCAGAAGTAGACCAAAGGCTCTGAACGCCATTCATTTTGGCTATTGAAGAAGAGTCTGACCACGCATTTTTTGTCTTTAAGAAAACAACACTATTCCATGAGTTCATTATTACTTTCCTTAGTATTTAATTATGAAAAAGCGCGTTGAATAAAATTCATCGCGTCATATAAAGTTAGACTATGAATTAAGAGAATTCAACGAATCAGAAAATATTAAAAAGGCTAAGATGGCTTTAATTAGGAGCAGTATGACGAGCTACCAAGCCCCCCCCCTATAGAATTCATCATTATTGTTTATCTCAAAAATGTTCTGAAATATAGTGTCTTATTTCTGCGAAGGCATTTAACAAATCCTGCTGAATCACTAAGGCCTCTTGCCAATTTTGCTGGAGAACCAGTTCTTCCTGTTTCATTGCCAAATCATACATCACATTTGCACCAGTATTTCCACAAGTGCCTTTTAATCGATGGCATTTAGCTTTTGCTGCCAAAACATCGTGTTGAGTAATAACATCACCTACTTCTTGTAATAAATTCTCTGTATTATGAAGAAAAGCGTGGAAGAATTCTTTTATGGCAAGTTCGTTAGAACCAAATATCATTTTTATTCGTTCAATATCGAGAATTTTATTGATTTGTTTTTGTTTCAATGCCGTTTTTGACGCATACGATATGTCATTCTTTAACCAGTGAGATAAAACTTGATCTAATTTAACAACACTGATGGGCTTTGGAATATAATCATCCATCCCTGCTTTCAAACATTGCTCCTTATCACCTTTTAAGGCATGTGCGGTCATAGCAATTATAGGAACATGCGTTAATTTCTTTGAGGCCTCGAGTGTTCTTATCATTCCTGTTGCAGTATACCCATCCATTTCTGGCATTTGACAATCCATTAGAATCAAATCATAGGGGCGCTCCTTATAGGCCCCTATGGCTTCAGTACCATTATTTACAATCGTCACGCGAGTATAACCAAGACGTTCCAGCAAATGTATTGCTACCTGCTGATTTATTGAATTATCTTCAGCTAGTAAAATAGTGGCTTGTTTTGATTCTATGGGTTGAATGGGATCCTGAATTTCATGGGACACTAAATTGTCGATAAATGTTCCACTTTTTAATGTAGAAAGTATTGCTTCATATAATTTTGACTGACGAACAGGCTTGGTTAAGCACGTTACAATATTCAGTTCATCCAATCTATCTCGTGCAACGGGCAAACCCAGAGAGCTTAACATTAAAATTGGAATGTGTGCCAAATCGTTTGTTTTTGCTATACGTTCAGCCAGCTCCAGGCCATCCATTCCCGGCATATTGTAATCCAAAAGGATTAGCTTATAGGAATCATCCGCCTCAACAGCTGCTTTTAGTTGTTCCAATGCTTGATAACCATCAACAGCTGTATCACAATTCATTCCCCATGAATTGGTCTGGGATTGCAAAATATTTCGATTGATCTCATTGTCATCTACTGCAAGAACTCGCATATTTTTTAGTTTCGGGAGATAGCTCTCGAACACCTTAGGGGCATTTCCCTCAACTACTTTAACTCTACAAGTGAACCAAAAACGACTTCCTTGTTTCGGAGTACTTTCAACGCCTATAGTTCCACCTAAAAACTCGCACAATTTCCTTGAGATAACCAGGCCAAGACCGCTCCCGCCAAATTTACGAGAAACAGATGCATCTCCCTGAGAAAATGATTTAAATAACCGCCCCATGATTTCTGGTTCAATACCTATTCCAGTATCGATTACCTCAAATAATAAATGAATATAATTCCCTGGTTTGAGTTTTTGTGACTGTTCCTTTACTCGGGATACCTTTAATTCAATTTGTCCTTTTTCTGTAAACTTAATTGCATTACCTAATAAATTAATTAAGATTTGACTTAATCGAGCTCCATCACTATTGACCCATTCAGGAATATCAGCATCAATTAAAGCACCAATAGCCAAATTTTTTAAATGAGCTTTATAAGCCACTATTTCAACAGCATCTTCTATGACCTGCCTTAAATCAAAGTCGGCATAATCCATTTCAAAATGACCTGACTCAATTTTGGAAAAATCCAGAATATCATTTATTAGCGTGAGTAAGGTTTCTCCTGATAACCGGATAGCCTTTACAAACTCCATTTGCTCGTGTGTTAACACAGTTCCCTCAAGTAAGCTGGTCATCCCAATCACACCATTTAAGGGAGTACGAATTTCATGACTCATGGTCGCTAAAAAGATACTTTTCGCTTGATTGGCCTGTTCAGCCAACTCCTTGGCTGTTCTGAGCTTTAAATTTGTTTCCTGTATTTCCTGTGCTCGCTGATAAATTTCACTTTCCATTTGACCCGCTCTGGATCTTAATAAATCATTAATTTCCTGTTGCTGGGTACCTAACTCCTTCAGGCGAATAAATTCAGTGACATCCTCCGCACGATGAATGATGTACAGCACATTATTATGATCATCAAAAACTGGGGTATTAATAGGACTCCAATAACGCATTTCAAAATGATCAGGATCCATTTCTGAACAACGGACATCGTATTGTTGCACCGCCATAGAATCCGGAATTTTATTTCTTAATACATTTTCCAATGAGGTACGTAAATTCCTTACCCCGGTCGCATTGATATCCTTAGGATTATCTGGAAAAACATCAAAAATATTACGGCCTAAAATGTCGTTACGATTTACCAAAGTAGCCGCAATATAGGTATCACTTGCTTCAACAATTTCAAATTGAACATTTAAAATCAGGTAAAGATCGGGAGATGATCGTAAGATACGCAAAATGTCTTTTTTAGATAGTGCTTTATGGACCATATAACCGTCCTGTCAAATATTGGTATTTTCAATAAACCCCTTCAATCAGACTTCTTATTTTTAACTGTTTTAACTGTTTTAACTGATTTATTTTGTTCCGTATGTATCGCTTTATGACCATGACTATCTCGTTTCTCAACCAAAGAGCCCAGATTTCGTATTTCCTGAGTGAGTTGATGCTGTCTGGCATAAATGTCATGTGCTAATTTTTGAATGGCCAACTGCTCCTCATTACGAAGTTCCCCAAGATTTTGCATGTATTGTTCTAATATGCTCCATTCGCTGTTAATGAGCTGGCTCAATTCAGTCATTTTACTGAAGACATCAGCTAAATCTTTTGTCGATTTTCTTTGTGTTGGTTGCTGTTTCTCAAGCATTCCTTCAAGTTTGTTAGTGAAATTAACAATACGTTGTGCAACAAATAATCGGCTGCGTAATTCAACATAGTTAAATGGCTTGGTAAGAAAATCATCAGCTCCTGAATCTAATGCATTGACTATGTTTGCAGTTCCGGAAAGGCTGGTTAACAAAATCATATAAGGAGGCTTGCTCAAATTTTTTGCTCGGCGACATAAACTAAGCCCATCAATCTTTGGCATCAACCAATCGACAGTAACTATTTGAGGACTGTGCTTACCTTTTAATATATCCCATGCTTCCTCTCCATCAATTGCTTCTATGACCGGATAATCCCATTGAGTAATGGTTGCCCGAAGTAACATACGTGTGGAAGGATCATCATCAGCGATTAATACAGTCGGTTTATTCTCTACACCACAAATAGTACTCATATAAGTCCTTAATCCACATACATCCCATTGTTATCTATTTTATTTTTATACCAGGTAACAAAATCAACCGCAGCTAATGGCTTGGAGATTAAATATCCCTGAATGTGTTCACAGCCTAAATCGATAAGATTATCTACTGCTTCTTTTGTTTCAACGCCTTCAGCAACTAATGATAATCCCATGTTCTGCCCCAAATTAATGATCGCACGCACAATGTGTTTGTTTGCCTTGTTGGTCATTAAATCCGTTACAAAGGACTTGTCTATTTTCAGTTCAGTAAAAGGTAATCGTTGCAATTCTACTAAAGAGGAATAGCCAGTACCAAAATCATCAATGGATAAGGAATAACCCTTCAAACGTAATCGAGTCAGTACTTCTAATACAATATCAGGCCAATGCATTGCTGCTGATTCTGTAATTTCAAAACAAATATGGTTTGGGTTAACTTTATATTCTCTAGACAATTTGTCCAATTCATCAGGTAAAATCAGATCAGTTAAAATTTTGGGGGATAAGTTAATTGCGATATTGATTTTAATATTCTCTTTGCTCCAGAGGGCATATTGGCAGAATACTTCCTTTAATATCCAGTAGGTCATTGGAATAATAAGACCGCTCTCTTCAGCTAGTGGTATGAAACGATCTGGGGAAGTAAGACCATGGTTAGGGCGGTCCCAACGAATTAAGGCCTCCACTCCAACTAACTTTTTATTATGAAGTGCAATTTTAGGCTGGTAATGCATACAAAATTGTTTTTTTTCCAAACCAATAGTAATCGCTTCATCGTCAATAATAACGCTTTTTTTATCAATCAAATCAAGGATCTCTTTTATTGAATCATCACCAAGGGAACTTTGTGGCATCACATGTACAGTTAATCCTTTTGAAACCCCAATTCGATTAATGGAGAGAAGAATTTTTTCTTCACAATCACCTACAACCAATATTGGAATGTTACAGTTCAAATTAGCCAGCAAATCGAGCAAATCGATAATGCATGGCTCCTGAATAGATGTATCCAGTAATATAAAAGCAATATGAGAGGAATCAATGGCCGTGGGCAACTCCCGTCCATTATGTATAAAGAGCACGTCAAGTAAAGAGATTTTACATAAAGAAGAAATCAGCGAGATTAATTTTTTATCGTTGGTGCAAGCAATTATGTTTCTTTTTACAGCCATTTTTGTTCCCTTTGCAGCAAGACGAACCTGCTTCACGCTTTCTTTTTAATCACTATTAATTAATTATAGTCAAGCGAACAATAATAACCAAATGGCGCAGAACAAAGAAAGAGGATCAATACCTCAATCAAGATCCAGTTTTTTTAATTTATAGCGTAAGGTCCGAAAACTGACTCCTAATAACCGGGCAGCAGCCGTGCGATTCCACTTCGTTTTATTTAACGCATCCAAGATCAGTTCTTTTTCTTGATCATGGATAAATCCGGGTAAATCGGCTGATCCAGTCATTATATGTGAGGGTATTGGTGAAGGCGCTTTGGGTAAAAGCAGATCGCCTGGCACTATTACTTCGCCTTCACTCATGGCCATGGCACGTTCCAGAATGTTTTCCAATTCTCTGACATTTCCGGGAAAATGATAGTTTTGTAACAGCTTTAAACATTCATCGCTCATCGTGACTGGACTTCTGTTCTGATTTTTAGCTAATTTTTTTAAAATTGCTCGGACTAAAACAGGAATATCTGAAAGTCGCTCCGCCAGAGTGGGTACACGCAGCTCAATGACATTGACTCGATAATACAAATCCTGTCTGAATGTTCCTGCACTAATCTCTTCCAGCAGATTTTTATGGCTGGCACTTAGAATTCGAACATCAACAGGAATTTCATACAATTCACCAATTGGTTTAATCGCTTTCTCCTGAATCGCTCGCAATAATTTAACCTGCATGGCCAATGGAAGCTCTGCAATTTCATCAAGAAACAGAGTCCCGCCTTGTGCGGCAACAAACAAACCAGATTTATCTGCTATTGCTCCTGTAAAACTTCCTTTTTTATGACCAAAAAACTCGGACTCCATCAACTCGCTGGGTATTGCACCGCAATTAACAGGGATAAAGGGTTTATCTCTTCTTGGGCCATTTGAATGGATCAATTGTGCGGCCAACTCTTTTCCCACACCGGAATCACCCTGAATAAATACCGGAGCCTGACTCCGTGCCAGTTTATGAATACTCTCTCTAAGCTGATTGATTATAGGACTTGTACCAACCAAGGTATCATCCTGATCATTATTTTGCGTGTTTTGCATGGCCAACGCTGTTTTTACAAGATCTTTCAACATCATTAAGTCAACGGGTTTTGAAACATAATCAAAAGCCCCTGCTTTTAAAGTATTTACGGCTCCTTCAACATTCCCATAAGCAGTAATCACAGCAACAGGTAACTGCGGTTTGTATTTTTGTATGTATTTAACCAACTCAATGCCATCACCATCGGGTAAACGCATATCCGTAAGGACAAGTGCATAATCATTGTGTTTCAGGCATTCTATCCCTTTATTAAGGTTAGAAGCGGTATCACAGTTCAAACCCATGCGTGACAAAGTAAGGCTTAATAACTCCCGAATATCTGGCTCATCATCAATTACCAGAACAGTACTTTTTGTCATATCAATAGCTCTTCCGATGGATTTAAAGTAATGGCAAAGCAACTTCCTTTACTGCACTTCACCAAATCTAATCGCGCCTGATTAATTTCGCATAAATCCCTGGCCAGAAACAAGCCCATACCTGTTCCTGTTCTCAGCGTTGTGAAAAATGGCTCAAACACATTTTCCCAATTCTCGACTGGAATCCCGGGACCTGTATCACTAACGGTAATGATGGTTTTATGCGATGATGATTTTACTGCAATCACAATATCTACATTTCCTTGTTCATCACGTCCATGTTGCATTGCATTATCACACAGTATCACCAATATCTGTTCCAGTTGGCTTTTATCAAATACACATGAAACCTGTTTGTTTCTGGGTAATTTAATGGATAAATTACAACGGTTATTATGACAAAAATTTTGCTGAAACTGATCTAATAAGCTGGCAATGTCATAAACCTGAGGATGAGACTGTTGACGTCGGGTCAATTGCAAAACATTTTTAATAACCCCATTCATTCGTTCACAATTATTAATAATTAATTGTTTCAGACGAGCGTCTTCTTTATTCAAACCATGGTCATCGCCAAATAACTGGGCTGCATGAGCAATGGCTCCCAGAGGATTACGTAGCTCATGGGCTATACTTGCCGAAAATCGACCTAATGCAGCCAGTTTGAGTTGTTGTGCCTGTTGCCCTATGTACGACATGTCTTCCAAAATAATAAGCACTTCAGGATTATTGGCCACATCTGTTGAAAAAAAATGGACTCTTAAGTGAGGTTCTTCAATTAAAGTCTGGGCGACACCTTCATTGATTTTATTTTTCATTAAAAAATGATCAAACTTACTGGCAATTTGCTCTGAAAGTTGGTGTAAATTATCTGGATTGTTTTTTTTGTTAACATTAAAAAATTGTCGTGCAGCAGAATTCATTAGTTTAATGTGCTTTGCCTCATCCACATAAATGATTCCTGAGTGCAACCGCTCCACGATGTATTCGTTAATTCGCTGCATACTAGCCAATTCATAACTGCGATGACGAGCCAAATGCTCCGATTGACGGACCCAGTTGGAGAGATACCAGGCTGTAATCGCAGTAGCAAAGAAACCGGCACCATAAATTCCACTATAATAAAACGTACTTAAATCTCGTTGATTATCTATTAAAAATTTTAATACATTGCCACATAACAACAGACAGCTGGCAAGTGCTGCAAAAAAAATCGCCAAGCGTCCCGGAACCAAAATACTCAGAGCGGCAATGGTCACATTAAGGAGAACTCCATACCCGGAATCCATATTTCCTATAATGCTCAACATACTGGAAATCGCAATGACATCGAGGGTTCCAGAAAGAAACACTTGCTTGTCAAAGCTTAAGATTCTGTGATGCCAAAAAGCTAAAAAGAGCAAGGAGAAAACAAAATAAACAACAAGAATACTGTAAAATAAAGGCGAGTGAGGTCGATAAATGAAACTAAAAAAATACATCCCCAATAATAAAATTACACTCAGAAGTCTATAGACATCATAAACTAATAAAATTCGCCATTGTCTGTCTTCTGGATTGTGCATCGGGCGAATAGACATTGAATTAATCCATCCGAGGCTGTTGAAAATTAACTGGTTTAATTACTCCCAACCCCCTGCGTACCGAGGTTAGACTCTGACTCTTGGTCATAAATATGGAATCTTGGAGTAAAGTCAGGGCTAGTCCGGGGTATCCAGTGGTCTTGTGAATGACGAGGTCAAGCCTCACCATATAAGGGTCATAGCGCAATTGTCAGCAACCTCTGGTTATTTAAGATTTATCTTAGTATAGAACCATAAAAATGAGTTTTGCGATAGAGCAACGGAGATCAATACTTCCATAATTTATAGGACACCCAAATGTCGCGTGCATCCTGTGAACCATTATCCTTGGCCTTGGCTATCCAATATTTCGCTTTGGCCAGATCACGCTTGACACCCTTTCCATTAGCATACAACAAACCCAAATTGATTTGTGCCAGGGTCAGGTTTTGTTCTGCTGCTTTGGTATACCAGTAAATGGCTTTATTGATGTCGCGTTGAATACCCTCGCCATTCATATACATCACGGCAAGATTATTCTGAGCCAAGGGCTGTCCCAGTTCGGCTGCTTTGGTATACCAGTTAATGGCCTGTTTATTATCCTTTTTAACCCCAAGGCCATTCATATACATCACAGCCAGATTGTGTTCCCCCAAGGGTAAACCCTGTTCCGCAGATTTTTTGTACCAGGAAACAGCTTCCTTATAATTTATGGGCATGCCCTGGCCTTTCATGTACATTAAACCCAGGTTATTTTGTGCTTCAGCATCACCTTGATCTGCTGCTTTCTTAAACCATTTGAATGCCTGCTGATAGTCTTTATACTGTCCCTCGCTAGAATAAATTATGCCAAGATTATTTTGAGCCATGGCAAAACCCTGCTCTGCGGCCTTTGAATACCAGGAAATCGCTAATTCCATGTTTTTAGACACACCTTGTCCATGCTCATACATAAAGGCCAGATTATTTTGCGACTTCATATTTCCTTGAATTGCAGCTTTCTCAAACCAATACAACGCCTGTTCAGTATTTTGAACTGAGACATCGCCATCCATGTATAAAACACCCAGATTGGTTTGAGATAAAGCTGAGCCGTTATTGGCTGCTTTGGTATACCAATAAATGGCCTTTGTTAAATCCTTTGGTACCCCATCACCCCGTTCATACAAGACACCAAGATTATTTTGTGCGTCCAAATCGCCTTGAGCAGCTGCTTTTTCATACCAGAAAATAGCCTGTGCCGTATTTTTTTTAACGCCGGTACCGTTCATGTACAAAACAGCTAAATTATATTGCCCATCAGAATTCCCTTGATCAGCTGCTTTTTTATACCAAACAAAAGCTTGTTGTGGATCTTTTTCCACGCCATTCCCATTTTCATACAGTATTCCCACGTTATTTTGGCTCAGGGCTAAACCTTGATCTGCTGCTTTTTTTAACCAAATCATTGCCTGCTTGCTGTCCTGAGGCACTCCCTGACCATTCAGATACAATAACCCAATATTATTTTGAGCTTCAGCATTCCCTTGCTCAGCTGCCTTTTGATACCAAAAAGCAGCTTTTTTATAATCCTGTTCTACACCATCCCCTTTCTCATAACTGATTCCTAGCTCCAGTTGCGATTGGGCATCACCATCCTCAGCCTTATCCTGAGAATTTAACTGCTCCTGAGAGCTTCTATGTGAATCAAAATCCAAAGCCCATCCTGGAAATACCAGGACGGTTAAGATTAGAGCTGTAAAAAGAAATCGTTTCATAATAGCTCCTGCACAACACTGTTCAATTATAGCACAACACACACCACCATGAATTGATCAAAAACTCATCACTTAAGATACAAATGCAACCAGAACGACCCATTGTTGCCCATAATGTATTATACTGTATATGTGTAAGTGTGCTGCGATTCATCTGCATGAGAGGATACAATGGCAAAGAAATTTTATGAGGTTCTGGGTGTTAGCGAAACTGCCACACCTGAAGAGATTCGAAAAGCCTATTATAAACTGGCATTAAAAAATCACCCGGATAAGGTCGCTGAAGACAAGAGAGAAGAAGCAACGGAACTGTTTAAAGAAATAAACCTCGCGCACGAAATCTTAAGTGATGAAAATAATCGCAAAGCTTATGATGATGGATTAATCGATGATAAAGGGAGCAAGGTCTTCTATCAACAGAACGAGTCTCCTGAACCGCAACAAACGGATGAACCAGAACAAACTTATGAGTCTCAAGAGGCCTATGAATCTGAACCCACCTATGAGGCTTCAGAAGATTATCAATCTGAAGCAACATATAAGGCAGAAGAAGCTGATGAACCTGAAGAAACTCTCACATCAGAACAAGCAAGTGAATCACAAGAAACCCAGCAAAAAGATGCGAGTCAAAAACTAAATGAAACGCTAAAAGCACTTAGGGACAAAGATTTATCCAACAAAGAAAAAGCTCGATTAATTTCAGAATTGTCTCCAAAAGAAGTTTCAGAATTCATAAAACTGTTGGATGAAAAAATTGAAAATAAAGAAGAATACGTCGATGATTTACATTCTGATAAAGAATTTCATCAATCCGCACGCAACTTATTTAATGCGATAGAACAAGCCCCCCATGTTTCTTCTGGTTCAAAATCAAACGGCTCGTTTATAATGCAGTTGATTACATCCTTTATAGATTGGCTTTTTGGTAAAGATAAGGAACCCGTTTATACCGCTGCTGATAATACAGAATTTAACAACCATATTAATGATGTATTTGAAGAACGAATTAGTGAATCCGAGGATGCAATTGCTCATCAAGAAGACAAATTAGCTGATCTGGAATCTCTGCGGGATGACCTGCAAAGCAGTCAAAATTCAGAAAATAAGAATCCTGTTTTTGGTCAAATGCAACCCATGGGAGAATCAAATAGCATAGACAATTTAATGAGTGATATAAATCAATCTCAATATCAATCAACTCCTAGCGAAGCCAAATCCAAAGAGGAAAGAGCAACTGCGTATCTGGAGGAAGCGCCTAAGGGACCTTAAAAATAAAATTTCATATGAACTTTTTTTTCAAACCAAGAGTTCAATGCGGTAACACCATTGATGAGTAGTATGGCTAACC
This sequence comes from Legionella sp. km535, assembly GCF_003990085.1. Lineage (NCBI taxonomy): Bacteria > Pseudomonadati > Pseudomonadota > Gammaproteobacteria > Legionellales > Legionellaceae > Legionella > Legionella sp. km535. The sequence goes on from NZ_RZGU01000009.1 coordinate 90,448, forward strand.
CATTGAACTTTCTTGATAAAAATTAATACATCTGCTATATGCTATATAAGCTTACGTAAATGACAATCTCAATGAGCATCAAACATTTAAATTTAAATTTATTACGCGCTCTGTATGCTCTGCTCTCATGCAGGCATGTTACCCTTGCCAGCAAACAAATTGGCGTAAGTCAATCGTCAATGAGTATTTCATTAAAACAATTAAGAGAATTTTATAATGATTCCCTTCTGGTGCCTGGACGACATAACATCATGCAACTGACCCCATTAGCTTCATCGTTGATTGAGCCAACCCGTATTGCCATGTCGCAGATTGATGCTATATTTTCATGCCACCAACCCTTTAATCCAGCAACAGATACCCGAACTTTTCGTATTGGTATGTCGGATCTGGTTTCGTATTTAATGGCTCCAAACTTGATACACAAAATAGAAGAATTGGCTCCTGACATCAAAGTCAACATAGTACACCCAAGGTATCTGACATCATCCGATGTATTTGAATCAGGTGAGTTAGATGTCATGGTAGGTATGTTTGAAGGTGCACCAGGGGGGTTAAAACACCAATCTTTGTTTCATGATGAAGCGGTCATTGTTGGGTGTAAAGATCACCCTGCTTTTGAAAACGGAACGATCAGTATGGAAAATATCCTCAAATATCCCTTGATTCAATTGTCCTTAAGCGGCACACCGTTTCACAATTACTTTGATCGATATCTGGCCAAGCTGGGTTATGCCAAACGGGTATCCATCAGTGTAGGACATGGTTTAGTTCCACTCATCACTCTACCTGGCACCAATTACCTGACTCTGACTATTCGTTCAGCAGCAGAAAAATTAAACAGTTATCTTCATCTCAGTATAGCTTCCGTCCCCTTTCCAATTGACGTTTATAGCTGCTATCAATATTGGCATCAGAAGGACAATGAAGATCCCGCCCATCAGTGGTTACGTTCTCTGATAAAGGACGTTGCCAAACATGCAAAAAGTTCACAGAAACCAGGAACACATTGAAACTCGACCATATCAATCACAAAAGAGTATCAATAGCACACCTCAAACAACCAGATTAATAACTCACCTCAGGAACGACGTAATTCAGAATTCAGGTGCGGAAGGATAATTTTAACTATATCATGAGGCAGCATAGCTGCCTCAAAAGAAAGCGGAATAAGGAGATTATGGGGGTTAAGGATTAAAAAGCACGCATGCAACGAACAGTGCGAGGGTTGATCTCACTGACGAGGCTGACGCTACCCGATGGGAAGTTAACCCCGCGCGCACCGGCAAAGGTTTGGTCCTGAGATGAACTCCAAATGAACTCGGCTGCAAACCCGCCAAAGTTACAGGGAATTGCAGCGTTGGAACACAATACGCTATAGACTAAAGAAAGCTCATTTACTGCAGGAAGATACCACTCAGCACCGATATTTCGGCATGGTAGGGCTGCGCAGAAAGTAGGATGAAATACACAAGAGGCGTTTCCCACAATAGCATTGGTATTGAGAACGCCATTATCCAAGCTCGCTGCCCCAGGGACTGTTGTAGCACCCCATATCCATGTAGAGCTAAAACTTTGGGTCTCATCAATGATGATCTTGCCACTGCCTCCGCTTTCTTGAAATACCAATCCTCCTAGGTGAAAGAAGGCTATCAAGGCGGTGGGACTGTTGGCAGTATTACTGCCGCTGACGGTAATCGTACACGGTGCGTAAGGGGTGTTTGACGTGAGTTCGAGTGTACAGCTGGCACCTGGAGCCACACTGGCACAATTGCTGTCATCAACAGACAAGTTAGGGCAGGCTGCATCATCGCTGACTGTAATAGCATTGGCATTTACGGGGCTACCAGCATCATTAGTGACTTCTAAAGAGAGTGCCGCTCCAGCTACTGTGACAACTCTGCTTGATTGCACAGGATTGCTAATGCTTATTAGCGGTTGGCTAGTCACAGTAACATCCACATTCGCCGTACTGGTATTATCTCCTGAGATGGGAATAGTCGTTGGTCCCTCCTGGGTGGCTGAAGCAAAAGTAATCGTACAGCTTGCACCAACCGCCAGAACTGCGCCACACGTTGTGCTTTGTACGCTAATATTGCTGCCTCCCGGGATTGTTGCAGTGACATTCTCTGCCGGAAATGGAGAGTTTATGTCGTTGGTTACGGTAATAATGCCCGTTGAGTTTTCAGCAAACAGTAATGTGGTTTGATTGACACTAAGGGCGGCTACTGGTATTGGTGTAACGGTTATCGCAACATTTAGGGTATTGGTGTTGTTACCGCTGATGCCAATGTTAGTTGGGCCCTCTTGTGTGTTTGAAGTAAACGTAATCGTGCAGCTTGCTCCAATCGCCAGAGCTGCGCCACAAGTTGTGCTTTGTACACTAATGTTGCTGCCTCCCGGGATTGTTGCAGTTATATTTTCTGCCGGCTCTTGCGAGTTAATACTGTTGCTTACAGTCACCAATCCATTATTTCCCACTGCTGCGGTAATCATCGATTTTGTTGCGGGGCTACCGCTAATGCGCAGAATATCAGTTTTCCCCGGTTGATAGCATTGATTACGGTTCGATTGTTGACAAACTACCGGCCCCCCGGTAATCGAACTGTTTAATTGGCTACCGTTTATCTGTAAAGACAGAATACAGGAGTTTTTGTTTTTGAGTACAAAAGGACTACCGCACACATTGAGTCCCGTGGTGATTTGCATAATGCCACGAATGGGCTGCATGGTTAAGGTGCGTTTTTTTTTTGATTGATTGGTGATGCGATACTGTACTACAGCCGTTCCATTGGCAGGTACTGTAATAGTTGTGGCTGTGAGTGGCTCGAAGGTCCACATTGGTTTTCCTGCGAAAGCGGTTGTGATCAGCAGCATGGAGCACAGTAAGGTCAGCATTCTCCTAAAAAAAACAATGTTGTAGTCCCTTTGCATGGTTATTGTCCTTATGTAATAATCTTTTATGTCCAATAGTCTTCAAATGACAATGTTATAGCAATTGATGTATCGAGACAAATGGTTGAGTTAGTGACGTCACTAAGAGCCTCATTTACTGATGTTTAAAGATGAAGGCTATTTTGTTAACTGTTTCAAAGATGAAACATTAACTGTCAATTGTTCTGATAAACAGATAACTCTGCTTTTTGAAATACAGATAATTCATCTCGTTTGTTGAGCAGATGTGGCAGCCGTGCTGCCTCAAAAGAAAATTGAAACTCGACCACATCAGTCACAAAAGAGAATCAATAGTACCCCTCAAGCAACCAGATCAATAAGAACATCGAACTATTAAATGATGGATTATTCAACGACGTTTCGCGTGATAGCCCTTATAGTGGATTTAAACCTAATTTAACCATCACTCTTCTTGGTCCCCAGGTTCCTGCAAGCCCTTTAAAAACGCCAGCTATCTGCGTCCCACAATGAAGGCAATGTCCCATCTCATCAAGACGATAGCTTAGTAATTGGTACCAATCTCTGACAATCACCGGACTCTTGCAGTTTGGGCAATAGGTGGTACTACCAACAGTATCATGCACATTACCGGTATAGACATAATGTAAACCTGACTTTAGAGCTATTTCTCTGGCTCTTTGGAGGGTTGAAGCAGGAGTTGGCGATTTATCCTTCATTTTCCAGTCAGGATGAAAAGCAGTAAAATGCAAAGGAACATCTGGCCCCAAATGATCCATTATCCAGGCCGACATGTTCTCAATTTCAGTTGTGGAATCATTTTCATCAGGGATAAGCAAAGTGGTAATTTCAAACCACACATCCGTCTCTTTTTTTAAATATTCCAAAGTATCCAATACTGGTTGTAAATGAGCCCCGGTGATTTTGTAGTAAAACTCTTCGCTAAAAGCTTTCAAGTCAATGTTCGCAGCATCCATATAGGTATAAAACTCCTTGCGTGGTTCCGGGTTAATATAACCTGCCGAGACCGCAACAGAGTAAATACCCAGTTGGTGACATTCTTTAGCCACATCGATTGCATACTCCATAAAAATCACGGGATCGTTATACGTAAAAGCAACACTACGGCACTGCAAATCTTTTGCGGCATAGGCAATATCTGCAGGCATGGCACTATCCGCTAAAGTATCCATATCCCGTGATTTACTGATATCCCAATTTTGACAGAATTTACAGGCCAGATTACACCCTGCAGTCCCAAAAGATAAAACCGGAGTCCCTGGCAAAAAATGATTTAAAGGTTTTTTTTCAATCGGATCGATACAATAACCACTCGACCTGCCGTAAGTAGTCAGTTTTATTTGATTGTCCCTATTCGCCCTGACAAAACATAATCCTCTTTGCCCCTCACGCAATTTACAATTGCGAGGGCATACATCACATTGAACGCGCCCATCATCAAGCTTATGCCAGTAATGAGTTGAAATAATATCGGTCATCAAATACACCTGCTGTGAAACACTATTCTATACTTATAAGTATAGTACCTGCATGAAAACTGGAGTTTGGTAATGACTGTTCGGCAACCGGCTGTAGCAGGGATTTTTTATCCTGGCGATCAGTTCACACTTCACAATACAATTCAGCACCTGTTAAGTCAGAGCAAACAGAGCAGTCTTCCTCCCAAAGTTCTGCTAGTTCCTCATGCGGGATATCGTTATTCAGGCTCCATAGCAGCCTCAGCATACGCTTCGTTAATCCAACTAAGAGACAGGATCAAGAACATTGTATTACTAGGCCCAGCGCACACCGTGCATCTACGAGGAATTGCTTATGATCCAGTCAACTACTTTGCCACTCCATTAGGAGAAATCGCACAAAATCAGGAGCTGATAACCAAAATAAGTACCCTTCCTTATGTTCACGCCTTAAGTCAGGCCCATCAACAGGAACACTGTCTGGAAGTGCAATTGCCATTTTGTCAGGAACTATTCAACGAATTTACTGTACTGCCTTTGGTGGTTGGCGAAACCAGTGAACAGGACGTGGCGGATCTGTTACAACAGGTTTGGGGAGGAGAGGAAACTCTGATTATAATCAGTAGTGATCTCAGTCATTATCTTCCTTACGACACCGCACAACAAAAAGACAGAAACACCTGCCTGTCCATCAGCACCTTAAATCCAGAATCGTTACATCACCAGGATGCATGCGGTTATTATCCTTTACGTGGATTGTTACATTTTGCCCGTCAAAACCAAATATGTGGACGCTTACTGGATTTAAAAAACTCTGGAGACACATCGGGAACAAAAGATAGAGTAGTCGGATATGCTTCCTATCACTTTTATCAAGATCTAAAATTTACTGATCATTGTGCTGATGAACTACTTTATCTAGCTAAAGAATCACTCCGGCTTCAGGCGACTGAAAATAAACTCCTTGAATTTAATCCTATGCAATACAATGAATTATTACATATCCGCATGCCTTCATTTGTTACGCTAAAAAAGAGAGGAATGCTCAGAGGATGCATGGGAAGTCTGTTTTCTCAGGAAATGCTGGCCGAGAACGTAATCAATAACGCCATTCGTGCCGGATTCATTGATCCACGTTTTCCCAAATTAACCACAGAAGAATTAAATGATATCTCGGTGTCTATATCCATTTTAAGCCCGCTGGAAAAGTTGTATTTTGACAGTGAAAACGAACTTAAATCCCAGATACGAAAGGGAGTTGATGGATTGCTCCTGACCTATAAACAACATCAGGCAACCTTTTTACCGTCTGTTTGGGAATCCATAAACAACACCGATGAATTTCTTGAACATTTAAAGATAAAAATGGGGCTTCCTGCCCATTTTTGGTCAGCTGAGATGAACGCTCAGCGCTATACAACAGAAATCATTAAATAATATGTAGTAATAAACAAATAGTTTAATTAGAATTCAGATTCTTGTACTGTATTGTCGTATTTAAATCGATGAATCATCAACACTCCAGGATATGTTGACAATTGCTCTCTTAGCCTACGTTCCGCGCTTTATGCGCGGAATCTGGTAATGGTCGCATTAAAAGTAGGTGCATTTGGTGAAATCCGCATAGATCCCGCGCATAAAGCGCGGGAAGTAGGAATTAATATTTAAGGAAAGGGTAAATAGATAAAATGTCAACAAATTTTGGTAAATCAAGGACACTGCATGAATATAATCAATATTAATCTATTCTTTGTTTTTCTTTTGCTTAGTGCACCTCTCGCAGCTGAGTCCTCAGGCAGTAATAAATTTAATTCAACAAAAAGTCCTGAAATGCCATCCGGAGCATTCTGGATAGACAATCATTGGCGCAAAAACCCACAGACAACACAAGCAGAGCCCTTTCATTGGAGAAGTACAACCGGAATCAATGATGCAGTTAAAAAAGAAATGAACCCAAAAGGTTTAGACCATTTATTCATTTCAGGAAGTGCTAACCCCACTTTGGCCAATATGATGTGGTTGAAAAAACAATATGGAGCTGATCATCAACTATTTATTATCGATCTGAGACAAGAAACCCATCTTTATCTCAATGGCTTACCCATCAGTATTTTTTATAAAAAAGATGAAATTAACTGGGGCAAAACCTTGGTTGAAATAAATAAAGAAGAACAAAACTGGGTTAACTATCTGTCAGGCACAAACTCCATACTGATTCATATTCTGGGTCGACCCGTTTCAGGGTTTAAAGTTCCCACACATCCAACAATAATTTCAATCAAAAATACCCGTACTGAACAGCAAACCACAGAGCTTGGCGGGATAGGTTATTTCAGAATTCCTGTACCCGACTACCACCCTCCTGCTCCCGAACAGGTTGATGAGTACCTGGCTTTATTGAAAAAATTACCAGCAAATGCCTGGCTGCATTATCATTGCGCCGCAGGGAAAGGGAGAACAACCACCTTTATGGTGATGCACGACATTATGGCCAATGGAACGCAAGTGAATCTTATGGATATCATCAATAGACAAATGCGTTTGGGTGGAATCAATGTATTAGCCCCCTCTGGTTCCATATCTGCCCAACCCTGGAAAAGTCAATCTCATAAAGCCCGGGCTGATTTTATAAAATTATTTTACACCTATGTCCACAATGGAATTTACCCGAATCTGAGTTTTACGCAATGGATAAACAATCAACCCAACGGGCCTTATAAATCGATATTAAAGACCAAAGCGTACCCTCAATTGTAATCGAAAACTGTTCATCCAGTCAGGGAAGCCTCCTTGCTGCACCTGAAAAATTGCCCTTTACCTGATGATTTTCTTTAGATTTCAAGAATATTCCCAATTTTATATGCTATTTTTTATATAAAGGACTTTGAATCATCTACCAGATGCTTAAACAGAGAGATCTGATTACATGGAACATTCATTTGTATTTAATGAAGTTACTCTAAAACGAATACCTCAATTCTTGGTTCTCATCATTATCCTGTTATTAGGCTTGCCCTATATTGGTTTGTATTTCGGCTTGGATTTCAGCACAATTGCCAATAAATTAAATCCCCAAACGGAAGTTAATGCGTTCTTTTTCGAATCTCAGATTCGTGGTTATTTCAGACAAACATTATTGCAATGGTCTGGTTTTTCACTAGCTGCAGTCACCATTTTACTGGCTTTTACTCAATACAGATTAAGCAACGACAAAGTCGCTTTAATTATAGGTTTGGCTGTTTTATTTTCCGGATCCACAGAAGCACTGCATACATTGGTTATTGATGGCTTATCTTTGGAATACACCCAAAAAAACAATCTGGATGCCTTAATATGGACTTTCTCCAACAGCATCAGTGGGTTAATATTAGCTATCGGCTTGATTATATTAATTACCTCGAATGACAGGCACAATGTAAGTTTTACTACCTTTATTTTACTCACCACACTACTGGTACTGAGTGCCATCACTATCATTTATTATGTAACCGAAGTGAATGAACTCCCGCAAATGTGGTTTTCTGACTTCACTCTATCTCGCCCCTATGAGTTAATTTCTGTTTTTATTTATTTAATGTTAATACTATTCATTTACCCCAAAGCATATAAAGCACACCCAACAATTTTGGTTGATAGCATTTTCTATATGGCTGTAACTCAGATAGTCACTTCGTTTTATATCATGATACTGTCCAGCTCTCCCTATGACAGCGCATACAATATTGCTTACGTGCTCAAGCTTGTTAATTATTTTATACCCTGCACCTGTCTGGTTATTAATTATGTGTTTTCGTATACCGCTGTTTTGAAAGCACAAAAAAGATTAAAAAGAAAACAGGAGGAGCTAGCCTATATCGCGTCTCATGACTCATTAACCAATCTGTATAACAGACGTGAATTCGAAATCTTGCTGGATAAATCAATTTCAAACGCAGCGAGAACACAGAGTTCAGTCGCCCTTTTGCTTATTGATCTTGATAACTTTAAATCAACCAATGATACCTTTGGTCATGTTCATGGTGATGAGCTTCTTAGACAATTTTCCAATCGACTGGTTTTACTAACCCGAAAAGGAGACATTCTCTCCAGGGTAGGTGGTGATGAATTTACCTTGATTTCACCCAATTTGAAATCACATTCCTCCGCTCGCCAACTCGCTGAGCGTATTTTAAATGAATTAAACAGTCCTTATCCAATAAACGGAAAATTGATTACCGTAACAGTGAGCATAGGCATCTCAATCTATCCTGAGGACAGCAGGAGTTCCGAAGATTTGCTGATCAGAGCAGATCTGGCCATGTACAAAGCAAAACACAGTGGAAAAAACACCTATCAATTTTATACTGAGCAGCTCAGTTATCTGCAACATAGGGAATCAGAGATCGAAGCGCATCTCCGTAAAGCACTCCAAAATGACGAATTTGAGCTGAATTATCAGCCCAAGTTCAATTTGTTGACCATGGAAGTTATTGGTGCTGAAGTATTGTTACGCTGGCACAACGACGTTTTGGGTGAGGTATCCCCAAATGAATTTATCCCTGTTGCCGAGGCTACTGGCTTAATCATTGACCTGGGACTCTGGATTATCAAAAAATCGTCTGAGCAAATCATGTCATGGATGCTGAAACACCCCAAAAAACTGTCATTTTCCATTAATATCTCACCCATTCAATTAGCCAATAATCAATTTCTTAAAAACCTTAAATGCACATTGAAAGACAACAGCTTTCCATCTGAACACATGGAACTGGAGATTACAGAAAGCCTGCTAATGGGCGACAATGATGAAGTGAGCTCTGTACTTAATGGCATCTCCGGATTAGGAATAAAAATTTCACTCGATGACTTTGGTAAGGGCTATTCCTCTCTCAGCCGGCTTAAAATGTTGCCCATAGACACATTAAAAATTGATAAAGACTTTATTTCTGACATACATAATGAAAAAGACAAGGTCATCCTGGTAGATATTATTATCAAATTAGCTCACGAACTGGGAATGAGCATTGTTGCAGAAGGGATAGAGACGACACACCAATTAAAATATCTTATTTCAAAAAAATGCCACATAGGACAAGGGTTTCTCCTCAGTAAACCCTTACCACCAGATCAGTTTGAAGTGCTTGCCTTTGAACAGACAGCAGAGAATAACTCGTTCTCAGAAAAATCGGTATAAACCATGTAGGCACATCACTCATTAACCGAAATCCCGCGGCATAAGCGCGAGAACTCGGTGAATAAAGCTGAGCTAATTTTTAAAAATAAGCAGAAGAATCCAGTATCACCAAGCCTTGAAAAAATTGCCGAGCAGCGAGCTCCAGCCCGAACTCATGAAACAAGTTAATCACGGAAATTTTCAAATTGCAGTGGTAATTCGATATCGGATTTCTTTAATAAAGCGATTGTATCCTGAAGATCATCGCGTTTTTTTCCGGTAACTCGAATTTTCTCCCCCTGGATGGATGTTTGAACTTTCGCCTTGCTGTCTTTAATAAATTTAATGATTTCTTTGGCCGTAGGTTGATCAATCCCCTGCTTAAAGGTCATGTTCAGAGAATAAAATTTTCCGATATGAACCGGCTTCTCTTCAATATCAACCCCGGCAGTAGTCAGATTACGCTTGGTGCAATGAGTACGAAATAAATCTTCAAGCTGACGCACCTGAAATTCCGATTCAGATCGCAGGGTAACAGTGAGTTCTTTAAGTTCAATTGTTGCTTCAACACCACGAAAATCAAAACGGGTCCCAACTTCCCGCGTCGCATTATCTACGGCATTCCGTAACTCAACTTCATTTATTTCAGAAACAATATCAAATGATGGCATAGCACACCTATAAAAATCAAAAGTCCTAATTTAACAAAATTCAGGTGTCGGTGGAAGATTGGATTGATGTGCAACTTAAGAACTATTGCTTATTAAATGAAAGAATGTTATCAAATTAATTGGTATAAAAATAACCTAGTTGGTTATGGATATTATTACCAGGCTGTAAAACAACCTATCATAAACCAGGCAATATCCTTAGGGTTATTTGCTTTCTCAAGGAGTGAGAAGTATGGGAAAGGAAAAGAAGGAACATTTGGCATCATATAGACCAATACCTAATAAAGCACGATTTTGGCTTCACTCTGAATACGGTTATACAGAGCAAGAATTAAATTTTCGTGATTGGGTTTTAGCGATTCGCTCCAAATCAGGCATCCATCCGGATTATTTGACCAACCAGGGTTCGTGGTTTGCTGACTCAGATCAGGCTTTGGTTAATATTTATGAGCACGCGTGGCTTTACTCCGATTCGTTCAAACCTCGTCAAGTATTAACTCGTGATGATTTTCATGTACAGCCCATTGATAGTCAAAGACTGCAATGGCCATCCTTGTATGATTTAATGCAAAATGTAGGAGACTACCTTCTGTTACGAAATCAGGAATTACCAGAAGAACATTTAAACCAACCGATGAATTATGTTCTTCTGGATGTAAATAATATTTTAAAAGGCTTAAGTCAAAATACCAACATCCAACAAGTCCAGGAACAATTGGAATTACTCACTCATTACTTACGAACCATTGAAAAAAACATTTCACCACTGGAGGGCTCGGATCGTTTGTTTTTGGCCAATTTTCGTAGCGTGATTGATAACAAAATTCATCCTCATTTAACTCATTTAGTGGAATCTCAGCTTCTCAGAGAGCGCCTTGGTGAGTTATCAAAAACCATAAAAAAACTATCAACTGACAGAAACAGAATTTTACATTTTGCTCTGAATATAAGTCCAGTGAACCCACATCCCTATGATTTTACACTGGGGCACATTACAGACTCCAGTGCATATCCTACACAGGTAGCAAAAAACTGCGGAAAACACGCTACAGAATTAGTTGCTGATTCAGCCCCTGTCCTTCATTTAACGATGGAGCAATTAAAAAACTGCCCAAAATTTCATTTAATTGCCATGGATGAAGATATTTTAAATCACTATGCCAATGCCGTTTCAGATTTGGATGAACTGGATAGATTTCAGAAAGTAGTCGCTCAAATCATGGATCTTTTGGGACAAGCCGGAGAAGTCTATACTATCCATCAATTCAAAGAGCAAATGCTCTCCCTGCTCAATCAAATTGATGTTTTTATCGATGAATCGTCGCACCATATTGATGCAATTATTGATAAAAATACCCAGGCATATCATAAAGCCATACAGCAAGAACAGGATTTATCTGTTTGGAAACGATTATTTACAGCGGAGCAGGCAAAATTACAAACCTTTAGAAAAAACCATGATACCTTATCCCAATTTCCCTCCAGCAGTTCTGATTTGCTTAAAACCAATAAGGCACTTAAAGGACAGGTCAATCAGGTAATCACTCATCTTAGTGCATCTCAAATAAAAGACACTTCTTTCGAAGCTATTGCAGGCCAGGCGCAAGAATTGGACAAACTTATGGGATCCATGCACCACTGGGTTAAACATCAACATACTAAACAAGGACGAATCGGCCCCAGCGCTCCCGAACCTTTAACTCGAGTTCTCCATACGGCTAAACCGCAAAGAAACTCAATCACAGCTCACACTCCTGCGCCACATTATTCTTCGTTATTCCCACCAACATCATCTACACTTACTGAACCAATCTGTCAGACTCATCCCAATGAATGTCCAGAACGCTATACTCCTCCAGACCCTTCTACAAATTCAATGTTTTATTTAGGATTAATTACACTAATTCCTGTAACGATCATTGTATTGATTTTTATCTATGAATGGAAAAAAGGGGAACAATCAGCTCCCCCTGCTCAAGGTACCAAGAAGGACTTTAAGCATATTAAACTACAAATCGATGATGTATTAACTAAAATCAAAGAACATGAGCATGTTAATAATACCGACTTGACTGATGAGTACGATATTTACATTGACCAATACAAAGAGTTAATTGGAAAAGCTCAATTAGGGACTTATTATTGTGACAGCCTGGCTGAACTATTGGAAGATTTAAATCAATTCTATCAGGAACTGGTTCAATCACCCGATGAACTAGATACTGGGTCAAAATGTCCGAGTATTTAATCCATCCAGCGAATGTAGCAACTGTTTTGAATTAAAAATCAAAACACTTGCTACTCTACCTCTAAGTCAGCAAATCAATTTTCCTTCACACGCAAATCAGGAGATTCTGCAGATATTAGTCATATCTGGTTCTTCACCTGAGGTGTTTGCAGTGGTATCAGATCTTGCGGTTTCAAGCATATTATAAAACACCCCAAAGGCCAGACCAATTTCAGGCCTTGGTGCATCAGAACTGCTGGAAGATGATTCTTTGATCAGACCAGAAATAAACTGTTTCAAGTCACTGTTTTCATTACTTATTTCTGAAAGTGAAGCTGAGGCTTTATCTTTTATTGCCTGAACTGGATCATGCTCCCTGTTCAGCAATAATTTCTCAATTTCACCCATCCTGATCAAAATCATATTTAAACGTGCTATAAATTTCTTTTCATCCCTGGTGGGTTTTCGTTTAAGCTGGATGACGCAACTCAGTAACTCCTCTTTATCAATCGCTTCATCCCTAAGATCAACAAACTCCAGTATCAAAATTTGCTGTCTTACCACATCCCTTTTAATTTCTTCAAATGAAGGAACTTCTGCAAGATTCTCAATTCTGTTTAATGAATTGCTGATTAATTCAAAATTGACTTCAGTAAAACCAGCAATCGCTTTATGCTGAACACGTGGTAATCTTCGAATTAATTGAGTAACTCTGCGTTCAATCGATTGTTTATAAAAACGAATTTGCGGATCATCAAGAAGTTGTCGTACCATCTGCTCACCCAAAGTTTCTTCCAAGTAGAATGGGACTTTCGTGGATTCATTTGAATGTATGTGATGTTTCAATAATTCAATTTTGTGCTGATTTGACAAGATTAACTCAGCTACCTGTCCTTTAAACTCTGGGGCACAGGTTGATTTATCCAATACCAGACGCAGAACCTGATTCAGCTGTTTATAAAATAAGGGATTGTTAACCGTAAGTCCGGAATTTTGTTCCAGTACTTCTCGCAAAGGATGGCCCTGTTTCAAAAGCAGAACTGCAGCGTATGGCAAACCAGAACTACTCTCTATATCCAACAAGGAAACACCATGTTTAACCAAAGTATTAAGACACTTCAGAGCCGGAAACTCTTTAGTTGAATTTTTGAAACAATAATCAACTAAAGATGGGTATTCTTTGTTCGCAATAACAAATCCTTTGAAATTAATGGGTATAATTTTATGTTTCAGCAAAAAGTCCAACAATTCAGCTTTAAAGTTTTGTAACGCTAATAAAGCGATAGTTTCTGGCAACATTGAGTGAAAAGAATTTAATTGTGCCGCTTGCTCATAGTGCTCTCGAATTAACGCTCTTTGCAATAAACCAATACCCAATTGCTTGACTCGATCTTCGAGGATTCTTAAATTAGTTAAATCCTTTAGAGTAACCTCATAATTATGTTTTGATTCCAAAGTCCACTCGAGCCCCAAAACATCAAGGTAGAGTTTTTCTATTTGAGTTATCAGTTTTTCATCAGTCATTGATTGATATGCGTCAGTACGCAATTTTAACTGCTGAATTTCTGCTGCAAAACTCTCTTTAGGGGCCACTTTATCCTTTGCGACATCTTCTGCAAGTACTGATTTTTGGACAGTGTGATGTTTAAAATGGGTGGCTTGATAACCAGTGCCTTTTTTGGAAGAACGTGATTTTCGTTCAACGCGCTCCGCCTTATCACTGGACGTAGCTTCTTCCTTCGACGCAGCAGAAGGTGCATCCATGGTCAGGACGTTGGCTAGTGTCATGTTTAGCCAGCTCATTTTACGAAATATTGGTGCAGGATGATTCGAATAAAGGATTATTTGATTTAAAACCTCTTTTTGCCGTTTGATCGTTTCAATATAAGCATTCTTGTTAAGGTGTATGTTTGCAGATAAAACCAGAATCCTGGCCTCCAGCTCCTCGTAATGCGCTTCCAATGATTTAATAACCATGGTCTGAAATGATCTTAATTTCCCGACAAGTTCGCGGGTAGCAGTGTCTGCCAGTAAGGTAAACGCAGCATCGTGCTCCTGACAGTTTACGGTTATGAATTCATTTTCTGATTGAATTTCCGCAAAATTGGGGTGAGAAAAAAAATAATCACGGGAATCAAAATAAACATGTAATCTGTATTCAATTCCTTCTTTTTCAAAATAAGCCGTATAATGATATTGGCTTTTATAATCTATTTTTCCAACAGCATCCGAATAAACACTCAGGTGATGATTGGTTAAACGATAACCCCCTATTACCAACTGTTCCTTTAAAGGCAGTTCAAACAAGAAATATGGAGTGCCCAGTTTGTGAGTGCGCTCTAATAAATGAACATTATCAGGCATTTCAAAATGCGCAAACTTGTTTCTGGCATTGATTAAATTAAAAAGTGCATTTTTGGACATTTTTGAACCCCGATGAACTTAGAGATCAAAAATTATACTTTAAGGAAATTGAGCAATCAACAAGCTGGGTAAATAAATCACAAGTTTAATAGATGGAGCACAATTCACACTACTTTATATTTTACGTACAGCAATCCTGTTAAAGCGATCAACGACAGTGCGGCTCCTGTGCAAGAGGTAAAAGACTATGGATGATTTCCGAGGAAATATCCATCAACATACTCACAAAACCCAATATCCATATTCCCGAGGGGATTTGAGTCAGTGTACGAAAAGCATAATGCTTTGCCATAAATCAATCCTTTGACTTGAATGTCCTTAAAAATAAATTAATAAACCAAAGCAAATGACATTTTTGAATACAAAAAGGTCATCAGCCGGTCCAATTTATCTTCAATAATCATTGGTACTTTAGATGGACTGTCACTCGAACTGGCCACTGGCTGCCAACTGTTATCAATTACTATATCAGATGAAGTCATGTGTGGCGCTACATAATGAAATAAACAAAACATCTGATTCGCTCTCATAGCCTTGATATGCTCAGGTGTTTTTTTCCTTTCAACACTGTCTCGATCAGCTTTTCTAGTGTAATTATCATTTAATTGTGGAGAGTGTAAATAAACACTTAATTGTTCTGTATCTCTTTTAAGATAACGTTTGTATTCCCCGGCAAAAATTCCCTCAACAATAATGACATCCTGCGGAGAAAAAGTAACTTCCCCCCTAGGGACTCGATCACTGACTGTCATATCATAGGTAGGTCGTTCAATAGCGTTGCCTGATTCTAAAGCAATTAGATGGCCAATAATCATCTCTTGCTCCAGAGCTTCCGGAACATCAAAATTCTTTGGCTTATCAGGATCCAGTTTGCTTTGAGGAAGATAATAATGATCCAGATTCAAAGTAGCAACACTGAATCCTTTCTCTTTTATCAAGAATTCCATTTCATCGGCTACCGTTGATTTTCCGGATCCCGTTGCTCCAGTTACAAAAATAAATTTAGGCATAACAATCCCTTTTGGACAAAAAGAAGGCATTATATTCTTGCTAAAATAAATTACAATAGACTATCTTGAATCCGTACAAAATGTTTAATCGGGCTGCCCAATTAATTGAAAATCAAAGTGTTTTTTTTGATTTTAAATCAATAAGTTAGTATATTAATTCGCAATGGTCGTTCAATATTAAATAACATAAAGGATGCTGGTGCTGAGTTTGACGACTGGGGGAAAGCGAAATGATTCATGCTTTGGAGCTGACTTTGAATTCAGGCCTGGCCCATAATCCCCTGCACCAATGTTTTTTGTTTAACATGAATTACATCGTATAAGGACAAAGGCTATGCAAAGAAACAGCAACGTGATTTCTATGAAAAAAATACTGGCTTTCTTGTGCTCAGCATGGATGATCACAACAGTGTTCGCAGGGACTCCATTGTGGACCTTTGAGCCGCTGACGGCCACCACAATTGCAGTACCTGCCAATGGTACAGCCACGGTGCAATATCAAGTCACGAACCAATCCACTAAGCCACATACCTTAACAATGCGCCCCATTTTGGGTATTACGCAAATCACCACAGGACTCAATGTATGCGGCAATCCTTTTGTACTCAGAGGCAAGAATTCCTGCATACTCTCTTTGCAGATAAATGGTAATCAGTTAAACGATCCAGTTACGGGTGGTCCTGTGGTTTGCCAACAAGGGTCCATGAATCAGTGTTACTGTCCAGGTAGTGCCAATATTCTGCGCATTACCCAAGCGCCACCGATAACGGATGTGGTGATTGCCGTCACCGGGTCTCCTTTAACACTAACGGTCAATGGGCCAACGGGGCAACTCACGATTAACAACACGTCAACGCAAGTGACTGCCACCAACATCACCTCCAATTTAACAGGGACTGACCTGGATGGCAATGTCACCGAGACAGGGAATACCTGTGCAAATGTTCCGCCAGGAGATAGTTGCACACTGACGTATACGCCAGGCAACACGATGGTACCGCAAACGAACTTCTCCATTCAGGGCACCAATACCAATGCGCTGACAGCAGCCATTGCTATTCAGTCGGGCAGTACGCTGACTGCCATCAACCCAGCTTCAGGCACGGCGTCGGGGGGAACGGGATTTACCTTAACGGGGACTGGGTTAACCGGTGCTACGAGTGTCACCTTTGATGGGATGGCGGCAACAAGCCTCAATGTGGTCAATTCGACAACGGTGACTGGCGTCACGCCTGCCCATGCGACTGGAGTTGTGGATGTTGTGATTGACACACCGGCAGGTGGTGCAACACTGAATAATGGTTATACCTACGTGACCACCGCAGTAGGGCAACCTTCAGGCGGCGGCATCATTGCTTGTTTAAATGGAGGATTAAATAATCTGATTATAGCTACCACCGATGCTAGCTGGAACATTGAATGGGGAGGATTTGGTACAGTTGCTACTGGAGCGCAAAGTAATACCGATGGAGCCAGTAATACTACAGCTATTGTTTTGGCACTCGGTAACAACAGCGGTGTTCCTTATGCAGCACAATTGTGTAATGACTTTGAGGTGGACTCCCAAGGCAATACCCCCTGTCAGGCAGGAAATACCTGCTATAACGATTGGTTCTTGCCGGCTGGAAATAACCTGACAGCGTCAGGCCAGCTCAACTGCTTATTTACTAATCGCGTGGCCATAGGCGGTATTTCCTTTGACCACTACTGGAGTTCTACCGAGTTTTCCGGCAATCCTACGTTCGATGCCTGGTTCCAGGACTTCAGCAATGGCAACCAGTACGTCGGCGGTAAGAGCAGCGTTCTTCGGGTTAGGTGCGTTCGGGCTTTTACCCCTTAACCCCTTTATCCCTTTTCTTTTGAGGCAGCGCACAGCTGCCTCATGAATTTTTTTAAAGATGAATAAGCTGGATTTGCAGGAGAAATGTGCCAAAAAGCTGACAAGATGGGCCATATTTCAGTAAACGATGCAAATAGTGTGACGGTGCTGGTTGGGTTCCATCTTATTTTAGTTACACGTTAGTGCATCAAATCAGGGTTTTTCGATTGTTTTTCGAGCAAATCACTGCGCAACAGCGACAGGTTATCCACAAATTCTGTACATAACTATGTGAATAGCCTGTAAAAGTACTTGTATAATCTAAGAAAAAGGCTCTGCTTAATCACTTATCAGACTGCATGTTCAGAAGAAATGGCGATTGCAACAAATCGATTATAAACTGTTCGCAAGATACCAACTGATCTATAGCAACGTATTCATTGGCACGATGTGCCTGCTCGATACTGCCAGGACCACAGACTATGGTTGGAATGTGTGCTTGCTGAAATAATCCAGCCTCTGTTGCGTAAGCAACCTTGTGCAATTTATCACTATGACAAATCTGTTGTGCTGCCTGAACAATTGGCTCAGATGGATTAGTATCCAAACCGGGTGCTTTTGCAATAGTCTCCAGACTCACATCTGCTTCTGCGTGTTCCTGTTTCAAAGTGGGTCTTAAATGCTCATCAACAAAAGCACTGATCTTTTGGTCCAGCTCGTTGGGGTTATCTACAGCCAGATTTCTAAATTCAAAAATAAAGTCACATAAACTCGGTAAAGTATTATAGGAATTTCCCCCTTGAATCAGATTAGTAGTTAACGTGGTATAGGGTACATCGTAGGCAGGATCCCGAAATCCCTTGTTTTTAAACTCGGTAGCAATGCCCCTCAAATAGCTGATCATAGTGGCCGCATGTTCGATAGCATTGGAGCCTTGATCCGTTAAAGAGGAATGTGCGGCAACCCCATGTATCTGACAGCGGTATGATTGTTTCCCTTTATGCCCAATAACTGGCTGCATCAAAGTAGGCTCACCAACAATACAGGCATCAGGCCTGTAATTCAGCTCTAAAATTTTATCTATTAGATAAGGGGCCCCCAAACACCCTATTTCCTCGTCATATGAAAAGGCTAAGTGAACTGGAAAATCTAAATTCATGCCTTGCAATTTCGGAATTAAAGCCATAACAACAGCGATAAATCCTTTCATATCGCAAGCCCCCCTTCCATAAACACGGTTTTCTCTAATGGTTGCTTCAAAAGGATTGCTGTCCCAATTTTGCCCATCAACGGGCACAACATCGGTATGACCGGACAAGACGATTCCACCATTCATCCTTCCATTCTTACCTGGAAGAGTAGCGAATAAATTGGCTTTAGGCTGCTTGCTGTCATGAATTAAAATTGGATTGATTTTATAATCTGTTAAAACATTGGCCAAAAATTCAATGAGAGATAAATTCGAATAGCGCGAAGTTGTATCGAAAGCAATTAATTTAGCTAGCCAGTCAAGTTGATTCATAATACTCCTTTTAAGTTGTGACTAATCGATCGTACTGCATTTCTTCTGATTTACCTGTCTCCTGATAAACAAAAGCACCAACCAAACCGATGGATACCGCAGTCAATAAATAATAAGTAAAAACCATAGGGCTATGGGTCTTTTCTATTAGCACAGTAATAATAAAAGGGGCAAACCCGCCAAAAATCATCACCGCCAAATTATAGCTAATTGCCAGACAGGTGGATCGTATCGCCATAGGAAATAATTCACTTAAAACTGCAGTCACTACACCAAAATAGGCACCTGTAAACACTCCAAAAATACTCTCAATAAGAATTAGCGTACTTAAGGAAGGGTGTTGAGTAAGTAGAGAAAATAAAGGATAAACAAGAATAAAACAAAAGAACATAGAACAAAGTAAAACCGCTTTTTTACCTATTCGATCAGACAATGCACCAAACAATGGAATGGTAATGATGCTGACTGATATTCCAGTCATCGTTCCCAGATAAGCATCGTCCATCGATAAATGTAAATACAATTTACTATACGTCGGCATGTAGCTGAATAATGTATAAAATGACCCAGTACAGCCAATGACAAGGCATAATGCAATAGCCAACAAACGCTTTTGTTGAATAATAATACTCGATAAACTCTCTGTCCTGAAATGTTGTGGGATCCCGGTGAATTGCCGTTGCAACTGTCGCCGAAGTAACCATCCGATGGGCAAGATGAAAAGACCAATAGCAAATGGAATCCGCCAGGCAAAGTCATACAAATACTCTTGAGAGCAACTAACAGTCAAAAAAAAGCAAATTGAAGATCCTGACAACACAGCAAATAATTGTCCCACCATTTGAAAGGAAGTATAGAGTCCTTTTTGGGATTCTGGCGCCAATTGGCTCAGCAGGGAGCTGGCTATGCCAAACTCCGCACCAGTAGCCAAACCCTGAATTAATCGAGCCCATAAAATCAATACAGTAGCCCAAAGACCAATGTGTTCAAAGGACGGAGTGAAAGTAATGAGGATTGTGGCAAGCGCCATGAGATTAAAAACCAGCATGAGCGCTTTATGATGCCCATGCCTGTCAGCCCATATTCCTAAAAATACTCCGCCTAAAGGCCTAACGACCAGAGCAACGCCTGAACTTGCCATAGTCGCCAATATAGAGGTGATCCGATTTTGATTTGGGAAATATGCCTGAGCAATAAAAAGAAGCATGAAGTTATAAATCATAAAATCATACCATTCCATTGCGTTACCAATGCATATAGCAACAACGCTTTTTAATGAATTATTCGAGTTGGACATAGTCTAAATCACTGTTATATTTTTGTGTTTACCAATACACCATATCAGATCACTAAAGAAACCTGCATAGAGTAACGCATATTGATGATTATTTAAATTGGACCTAATTTCGGAATATGGCACAAAGATTCTTATGGAGTTATTTATAAAATGAGCGCGCTTTTGCTCGCAAATATTTTACCCCCCTCACCCTAAACCCTCTCCCCCACGCTACGCGCAGTGGAGAGGGGATTTGATCGAGAGAAACTCATTTTCTCCGGACGCTACTGCGCCTGCGCGGGCATGGCTGTTTTTTTTCATGTACAGAGAGTTCACAAATCTTAAATAATTTTACTGGCAATTCAAGGCCAACTGTTTTAAATTATCGCTGTTTTTAAATAATAATATACATGGAACGAGTTACTAAATCATGAAAAAATCAACCCTGCTCTCTTTATTATCTGCACTATCCTTGAGTTCTGCTATCCATGCCGGTGGTATGGGTGATTCTAATTCCTGCTGTTCTACTTTTTTTGCGCTTGAAGGTGGATATACCTGGAATACAATTGATGGATATGACTTTGCACTGATTGGCGCCAATACAGTGATCACTTCAGCTATAACCAACGATCAATATACTGGCCGTCTAGCAGTTGGAATGGTAAGTATGTTTGAAGATCAATTTGGAGCGACTGGAGAGTTAGGCTGGGGATATTATGGAAAAACCACGATTAATCCCGCAGTAAACGGTGTAACCATTCAGCTTCCCGCATCATTTACCATGAGTCACACAATATCAGGCTTTGATGTGTTATTAGGTGTTGCCTATATGCAACCTTATTACAGTTTATCCATCAAGGCAGGCGCCATGATACAAAATATGCAAACACATACAACTTCCTTGTACTCCCCTGCCTTTGCATCTCCGCTAATCAATAGCTACAGCGAAAAGAGCAATCAGACAGCGGTATTACCTGAAATAAAATTAGGTGCGGCCTATAACTTTAATGAAAATTGGGCTTTAACCGGTTCTTATTTATTCGCGTTAGGAGCAAGCCCTAAAACAACAGGAACCTTCAACCTGAATAATTCCACTGGAAATATCAACATGGATACTCAAAATCCAACACTGAACGCTCTGTTAATTGGTGTTCAATATACCGTTTAGGCAGTAGTCTACACAATTATAGAACGCCCAGGTACCCTTGCAACGGGTACCTGCACTGCTGTCCCATTAAAAATGTGACGTCTTTCCGAGCGTAACGAGGAATCTCCTGCAAATTGGCACAATCTGAATTAATGCATTAATTATCATTACCTTTTAAACTCTTTTTTTTACAAGGAATTGAATGATGTCATCAGAAGATGTACCTGGATTTTTATATCATTTCGACTGATATGATTTTAATGGCCGCATTGTAATGGGATCGTGCAACCTTGCAGGAGATTCCTCGCTACGCTCGGAAAGACGTCATTTTTTTAATGGGACAGACGTGCGGGTACCTGCTTTTTACGAATAATGAATGAGTAAGCCCCAACAAATCCTCTTGATTCAATAGCCCACCATCATCACACCACATTTGACTTTATTGGCTCTCGATTCATATACTATGCCATTTTTTAGAACAGCAACCTCTATTTCAAGGTGATTCTAATGCCCTTTCTCTACAGCAGTATTTTTGATGGCCCGAACATAATCACTAAAAAAGATTTGTGCGAATTATTAAATCTTGATTTATCAAGGCCCAATCTTAACTTTAGCCCAGCCGAAATTAATAAAGCGTATCGAATGAGAGCGATAAGATTTCATCCGGATGGCCAACAAAGCAGATACGCACAACCCATTCCGGAACCAATCTGTAATACACTCATGGGAGACATCTTATTAGCCAGAGATTATATGCTAGCAGGTGAAGACAACATTCCAGGAAAAGCATTTAAAGACAATCTTGCTAAATTTACCCCTTCAGACTGGGCAAGCGCCCTTACAGATATGCTGAAAGTAACAAAAAACAGTTCAGCTACCCTGTCACAGACAATAAGCTGGCTGCATTTCTTCAGCAGCAGTCTGTTAGTAACCATACCTCTGTCGACTTATTCGGATGGGCAATTAAATTTTCGTTATATTAATACTTTTTCCAAACAATTGGCTGCTATTCGCCCCTATATAAAGGATGTAGATGGCAGTTCGGTTGCGGTATTTTTACTGATTCTT
Source organism: Legionella sp. km535 (assembly GCF_003990085.1). NCBI lineage: Bacteria > Pseudomonadati > Pseudomonadota > Gammaproteobacteria > Legionellales > Legionellaceae > Legionella > Legionella sp. km535. Next base: position 113,155 of record NZ_RZGU01000009.1, read on the forward strand.
AGAGATTATATTAGCAGTGCCGAACAAATCAACATGGATGAAATTCTTACCCATATCAAAGAACTATCGCCAGAACTTCTTGATTCCATTGTAGAACAGAAAAAACTGGATGAACTGCTTCTGGCGATAGCAGAAGCCGGTCAGGAATTAAAAATCACTCTGACTGATGAGCTTATTAATAAGATTCAATACATCTTCGGATTTTGGCCGCAACTTATCGCGAATATGCCCACATGGAAAAACATTATGACTGTTTTTTTCATCTCAACCCTGTTTACCGCGACCAGTTTGCCCAAATTCTTTAATGCATTAAAAGTAATTGCTGAGACAATCATTCAACACAAAGGCTGGATTCAGTTTTTATTAACCGCCCTCCCCATGCTGCTGCTCAGTACTTTAATGCTCCCTGTTAACCTTGCGCTTCAACTGAGTCTGCCGCTTGCATGGATTGGCTTAAAGGCAACCTATCAACTCCTAACCAATGGCTTTATTTTATTGTTTTCAGGTATAAATCTATTATTATCACTGCTGCCAAACAGCAACACATCCCCTACTCATGCAGCATTCTCCCTTTTTGAAGGGAGCTTTAATTTAATGGTGCGATTAAGCCTAAATGTAGCAATTGAAATTTTGGATTCGATTATTTTTATACTGAGCAACAAAAGCCCTCTAAGTTCAATACAAGCAAGTTTGAATACAAAGTTTGATTCGGTAATGGATTCATTGCGTCCGAAAATCAAACCAACACAGCAATTAGAGAACGAATCCAGTACGCTGGCATTAATTCCCATTGAAAGCCAGACTGATGATCGTCCTCAGGCCAGCGCTGCAAAACCAGCCCAGCCATTTGGATTCTTTCCAAACAGTAAATTTACAAACGATGAAGATCTTTGGCTTAACAGCTTACTCAAGCATATTTCAGAAGCTGAGCGCAATGAATCTGAACTAATCAACACTGCAACCATCTAATAAGCATACTTTTCTTTAAACTAACTGAATAATCCTCTGCCTTTGAGGATTATTCAAAGTCAAATCCACAACTAATTGATTAAAATTTCACCCTGTGCTAGCATGGCTTTTTTTTAACCTTTATGGTCATAAATACAAATGATAGCACAACATGATTCTACCCTGATATCTCAAGAAAGCGACAGCAATGCTCTTAATGAAGAATTAAAACAATTAATCGCCTACATTCAATTACGAGAAAAAGAATTTCACGAGGCCGAGGAATCATTCAAGCCCTTCATATTAGGCACCGCATTGAATGCCATACAAAAAAGCCTTTACAGCCCGACATTACAAAACATCAAAACAGCACACACTATTCTCGATTATTTGGCTGAAATCATTAAAATACAAAGCACAATACAGCCCTATTTATCTGAACCTCACAATCCTCTGATTACCAAGATAGTTGATAGTGAATTTGATCTGCTGCTCAACATGGCAACAAAGGCACTGCATGAAAGCGGTGAGCTTCCGTTAGATCACGCCTGGATTACCTTCGGAAGAATTTTAAAACTCCATAATCAATTAACCTCTGAATCGACGCCATCTGCTAAAGCTGCTGATGTTAAAGAAGCACTAAAAACACTAAGTGGTATTTTACTCTCTCGAGAGCTTCGACAAAAAATTGATGAAGAACTTAACCGTTTTAATTCTTTGAAACTGGAGGCTTATACTGAATACAATGACTTGATTGAAGCGCTTAACCCTATCAAGGAACGATTAATTGCCTTAAATCAGGAAGCACAAAAAGATCAGGTTGTTGACTCAATCGCCATGATTTCCGTGGTATTACATCAAATCGATGTAATGGTAGCGCTCTTTATGAAGAGACAGCTCGATAATACCATTGAACAGATCCAAAGAAATCAATGGGCCACGGTATATAATAAACAACAATGGTACTTTAATATCCTCAGTCCGCTTAATAAAGTACTTAACGTATTCACCCTCCTCGAATGGTCCGATGAAGACAAACAAAACTACATTAACCAATTGCATGCCGGATATGAATTATGTCGCGATGATGATTTTTTAGAACTTCTTGCCCGATGCGCTAAGTTATTCTACAGTGATAAACCGGAACAGTTACTGCCAATTACTCAATTTATAAATCAATCTCGAGACACGGTTAATTCAGCACGTTCCATTCTTAAAAAGAAACGAGTTCATTTTAGTGAAGTAGAGCAAACAGTGCCTGCTTCGTCCAGCAAAGAAACGACACAGCATACTTCTAAAAAACCCAGATTGAGAGAGGATGAATCCCCCAAGCAACCCCAATCCCCGATGGAATCCTCTTTTGTTAACATTTTATCCTCGGTGCTGAAACCAGATGAGCCTACTTCGAGAAAATTTACTGCTGCAATGCTCGGCGCTCTGGCTCGAGCAATTTGGTCGATTAAAGACCTGGATGGCAGTAACAAAGCTATCATGGATTATGATTTAATAAAGCGAGCTCTCAGACTGTGTAAGGATACTGAGCCAAGGTTATTTTCTCGACTTAATGAGCAATTAGCAAAGCTCAAAGAACGCTTTGCAAGACAATTACACGATTATGAAAAATTCAGTGTACAGCACCAAAATGAAACTGAAGCAATTGAAACAGTAACTCAAGATCAATTTAAACACATTCTATCGAACCTTGTCAGTCAACTAGCGATTCACATTCGACTAGAATCAATGGACTGTGCTATTGAGCAACTGGTAAACAAATGGATGGCCAACTTAAGAGACGACAAATTTGTCCAGGTCCATTTTATTGAACAGATGGAGGCAGGGATTCAGGGAAGAACCTTAAATTCAACGGCATCTTCTTCAAGTCACAGTTCAAGCTCTAGCTCAAGTCAAACCAGAGTCACAAGAACATTTCACTCAATCACGAGTGCGCTAATCAGTGCAACACCCGGTGAATTTGCGCTTTTTCTGGACAATAAAAAACACATAATGGAGGATGAACCTCATTTTTATCTGCAATATTTAATCAATCCAATACGTGGCAAAACGCCATTACATAACGCACTATGTGATGGACAATTTTATAATAAGGATACTTTGTTTGCTTACCTTAATGAGGTGAAATCATTATATGGAACAGATACTCAAAAATTCCACTCATTCCTTGTATGTCAAACTCAATCAGGATTTACCTTTTTACATCAAATTGCCGCACTAGGTTCTATGGATTTATTAATTTCCTTTACCGAGCTACTCAAAAAGGAACTGGGATTAGAGGGCTATGCCAGAGCGCTTAGAATTCAGACTCAAAATGGATATCTACCATTTTGTAACAATAAAGTGGCTCATTACCAAGAGATCAATACGTTTCTTGAAATGGAACGAAGAAATACTTCAACCCAAAGAACACCCTCCGCGTCGGATCATCATTCCTTTTTTAGAGCGTCTTTAGAAGGAAGTTCATCAACACAGCAAGACATCAGAGGGGATGACTTTTCATACTCGCAAAAGAGAAACGAGTGACAGATCACTGATTCTAGTTTCTACAAAACCCAGGTATCACAGATTGATCCGGCTTCTGGATCAATCTGTGATATGAAGTAAAGTCGTTTTAAACTGGATTTTTTTTCTGTTCAAGAGAATCGTCCTGATAGTATCAACTCTACAACCCCTATTTACTTGGTGACAATACATCATCTAAGATACTCTGGATAAATCGCTTCATCGCTGTTTTAACCAAGAGTGTTCATGAATAAATATTGTTGTTTCAGTATGTTTCACTTAATTGCATGCATTCTCCTGCAATCGAATCTTTATGCAAAGCAAGAAAACACGAATACCACTGATATAAATCAACCTCCCAGCATAGGCAATTTTGCCTTGCCTACCGCTCAACAACCCAGCCCACTGGTTTCATTCGGACAAAATATAGTCGATAGAGGGCAACGTCAACTGTTCCTGGAACCGACTTACATCCAGGCTCCAATGGAACATTTTACTACAGCCACCCCCTCGTTTCTCTATGGACTTTATGACACTGCATCACTTTATATAAGCCTTCCAGTAGCCGTAAGTTACAGAGAAGACACATCTCATTCTTCTGGGCTGTCTGATGCGTTAATTCAATTAGAATATGCCTTTTTGGAAACATCCAATAGCCGCTATACAACGCAGGCTACTTTTGTAACCAATACAACACTTCCCACTGGTTCCCTGGAAAAATCACCCCCAACAGGCTCTGGATCTCCCACATTTTTTTTAGGTACAACCTACAACTTCACCTCGGTCAACTGGTATGGTTTTGTATCTCCTGGAGCCATATTCACACCGAAACATAATAATTTCAAACCAGGAGCACAATATTTTTACCAGTTTGGATTAGGAAGAAACATTCACAGTACTCCCAATCAATATATTTTTGCAGGCCTGGTAGAGTTCAATGGAATAATCGCTGAAAAGTCATCGATATTCAATCAAGCCATACCCGATACCGGAGGGAAGATTTTTGGGGTTACTCCATCCCTCTGGTTTTCAACGCAGCATTTAACCCTTCAGGTGGGTATAGGAATACCGCTGGTTCAACATTTAAATGGAGATCAAGAACCCAACGATTATTTTCTTGTCGGAAATATAGGCTGGTTATTTAGCCCCTGAGAAGTGATAACCCCCCCCCCCTAAAAAGATGTCTTTTTTCTTCTTGGTACATGCAATTTAAAGGATTTATCCGATTTTATAAATGCCTGGATTTTAGCGAAAGACAACGGTTTTGAACAATAGTATCCTTGAATTTCATCACATCCCATGCCTAACAAGAAATTTGCTTGTTCAGCCGTTTCCACCCCTTCAGCAACCACGGTGATATTCAAATTATGAGACAAAGTAATGATTGCGTTTATTATTTTAATGCTTTGAACATTGTCAGGCAGCTCGTCAATAAATGATTTATCTATTTTAAGAGTTTCAGGACAATAATTTCTTAAATAATCAAATGAACTGTACCCTGTTCCAAAATCATCCAGAGTGATACGAGCATTTAATTCCTGCAGCTCATTAATTATTTTGACTGTTTGCACCGTATTAGTCATCAATATAGTTTCAGTCACTTCAAATTCAAGAAATCGAGGATTTATAGAAAATTCCGCCAATAATGCCTTCACTTTTTCCACAAGATTATAGGAAGAGCTGAATTGACGTGCCGTTAAATTAATCGCTGTTCGTATTGGATGTTCACTTCGCACTATATCTTTAAATGCGGCACGTAAAACCCAATCACTAACGTCCATGATTAAATCGGACTTTTCGCAAATAGGAATAAAATAATCAGGTAATCGCAAACCATTTGTTGGATCATTCCAGCGCACTAAAGCTTCAACACCAGTAATTTTACCGGTTTTCAAGGAAATTTGTGGTTGATAATAAAGCTCCAGTTCATCATTTAAAATAGCCGCATGCAGGGCACTTTCTATTTCAAGTTGCCGTGCGGGAAGTGTGAGTGTTTCTGAAGTAGCAAATTTGAACTGATGACTTCCTTCTTTGGTTGATTCGATAAGCGCCCATATGGCATTACTTAATAGCTGGGCACTGGTAACCCCATGTTGCGGATATTGACTGATACCAATATTGGTGGTTAAAAATAGCTCCAGATTATTTTCTCTAAACGGTTTAAGAGTAATCTCAAGTAATGTTTTTACAAAGGGAATTATAGAATTTGTCTCGTTGAGTGTGTGGGATAAAAAGCCAAAAACACCAGGTTGAAGGATGGCAATCATATCAACATTTAATAATGAAGCATCAAAATATTTTTTAGCCAAACTCTGGAATAATTTATTACCTACATCATACCCCATAGTATTATTAATGAGCTGAATATTATTTACTTGCAATTTAATCACTACAAAAGATGGGACCTTATGGTCAATAAATTCATCAATTTTTTTAATAAATGAATAGCGATTGTATAAACCGGTCAAAGGATCGTAATTATCAATAAATTTCATTTTATTGATCAATAAAATATTTTGGATGTATTTTGAAAAGTTGGCAGTAAATTCCATGAGAATTTTAAACACATCAATATTCAGATTCAGTTCCATTCGATTATAAAAGCTCATCACACCAATAGTCTGCTCGGACACCATTAAAGGAATCCCCACAACTTCTTTTAAATTCAGTTCCTGACCCTTCGTGTTTTGATAAAGATGATTCAAATTGACAGGGTCGACGCTGTATTGAATTGTTCTCTGTCTTAAGCACTTGATTTGAAAAGCTTGTTCTGATTCGGTATTCAAATACAACGTTTTTAATGATTTAGGTTTTATGGCCAAATCGTCTTTCAGCCAATTGGCCAGACAGGTTAAGGTATTGTCTTTATCATCCAACAACCAAAATTCACCAATATCGTAACCAATGGCCTGACAGATTGCTTTTAATATGTTTTGTGAAAAAATGCTGATGTCCTGAGTTTCACTCAGATTTTTATGCAACTCTGCCAGTAGTTGCTGATGCATCATCAGATTGTATTTAGCAGTCACATCTGTAGCAACGCCGAGGATAGCCAAAACCTCTCCATTAGAATCCTTTAGGGGAAAAATCTGATCTGATATTTGACAAATAACTCCATCGGCACGTAAAATTTTAATTTCTACAATAATATTGGAAGCGCCGCGCTTTATCTGTTCGATTGCATCCAAAATCCTGGGGCGGTCCTCGGGAATGATCATATTCAACCAACTGTCTGGCGCTTGATATAATGAGTCTAGGGACTGACCGTAAATTTTTTCAAACGCAGGACTGACATAGGTTAATTCATTTGAATCAACTGGCATTCTCCATAAAATCAGATCAATGTTTTCTGTAAATTCAGTAAACAATTGTTCTCGTGCTTTTAGTTGTTGCAGGAGATCATCGGAATAGTCCTCAAGCCTACTCATGATTAAAATACCTACAAACAGAATAAACGTAATCATAATTAAAAAAACGATGACCGCAACGATCATGGTAAAAGTGTTACCATAGAGATGATATTTTACTCCTAAAGTAATTAGCTCAATGATCACAATGGATGCAACTAACAATGCTGGTAATAAAATTCGAGCGAATCGCCCGCCCATATTATCTGCCAATAGAATGAAACTGACCCCAACCGTAGGTCGAATAAACAATAACGTCGCGCTGATTAACAGAAAAGCAAGAATGGTATGTATGGCCAGGTTGATATAAGTTACGATTACATAATTAGGCTCAACATTCGCTACAGAATATAAAACGCTGAACATGGTAATCGGAAAAACCAGACACATAAAAACCTGGAAAGTCCAATCTGGTAACGATTTTGAATCAATACATAGCACAGCTATACCGGCAAAAACAAAATTAAGCGACGTACTAAACGCCATGCGCCCGGGAAAATACAAGGGATTTGTTGGGTTGTCCCTATAAAAAAGCTCATCAATACCCAAATCAGCAGCAAATAAGTATTCATATAAAGTCAATAAACTGATGATTAATACTAATGTCGTAATACTGGATGTGATAAAACGATTGAGCCTGCCGAAGCTCCTGGAAACGACCAAATACAAGGCAATTCCCATCAAAATAATGCAGATAGCGGTATTAAATTTCATTATAGTCATGCCTGGAAATATGGTCTTAAATGCCTCAATATCAAAGATCCAACCACAAGCACCAATACCACCAAGAAAAATAACACCTACAGACAAGGTCTTACTAATGGCTCTACACTGTTGCAATGAGAGTATTATTTTTTCCATACGTATTCCAAGCAGTCCGTTAATACAGCTAAACTCCTCAATTAAGGTAACTGCGTACTAAATTCTTAATAGGTTCATTTTATTATAGTATAGAGTTCTGCATTTATTATGGAGCAAGTGGAATAAACGAGCATTGTTCCCTTTGTTAAGTCATTTACAAAGAATCACCTTCGTTTTTTGTTTGTTTTGTTTTTAATGCCAACTCATGAGCCTTTATCCAGTCTAATAATTCATTCAGAGGCATAGGTTGAGCAAAATAATACCCCTGAACAATATTACATCCCCATTTATTTAACAATTCCAGTTGCATCGTATTTTCTACGCCTTCAGCAATGGTTTGGAGGCCCAGACCATGTGATAACTGAATGGTTGTTAACACTATGGTTGCATCATCCGAATTCATATCCAGTTCTTTTATGAATGAACGGTCGATTTTAATGAAAGAAATGGGGAGTTTTTTTAATAAATGAATGGATGAATACCCAATTCCAAAATCATCCAGAGCAAATTGTACTCCAAGCTCATTCAATCGGTTCATAACACTTATTACGTACTCTGAATCATTGATGAGTGAGTTTTCGTTGATTTCCAGACACAGTTCGTGGGGTTGTATTCGAAATTTCTTCAATAAGATTTGAAGAAAGCGGGTAAATGAAGTGTTTTCAATTTGTTTTATTGAAATGTTCATTGCCAAAAGCAAATTCGATTTACCATCAAAGTGATCTCGATAGTCTTTAAATGCCTGTTGCAGGATCAATTTACCAAGCTCATAAATAATACCCCGATCCTCTGCGATTAATAACGATTCAACTAAAGGTACGTTTTTCAGATGCTCATCTTCCCATCTCAATAAAGCTTCGACTCCCAACACTTTATGGGTTACGGCGTGTAACATTGGCTGATAATAAATTCTGTATGATTTTTCTTTGATTGCCTGAAGTAAAAAATCCTCAATTTGATTGTATTTCAATAATTTCTCATTTGCAGATTCACTATAAAATGAAAAGGTGGATTTACCCTTTCCTTTGGATTGATACATTGCATTATCGGCACTATTAAGCAATGTCTCGGAATCTATGCCATTTTTAGGAAATAAAGCAATGCCAATACTTAATGAGGCTTTTACATATTGATCATCAATTTTTACTGGTTTTTCAAAAGCAGCTAAAATACGCTTTATGATCCTGGTGAGATCGTTAATTTTATAGGTCTCTTCACAAATTAACCCAAACTCATCACCGCCTATACGTGCAAAGTAATCCGTATCACGAAGATGAGGGGTTATTTTTTGAGGCAATATAGTCAATAATTTATCGCCATAGAGATGGCCTAAAGTATCATTAATCGACTTGAAATTATCGAGATCAATAAAACAGATTGCAAATTGCTTTTTAGATCGTTGAGCACGTGCAATCGCATGTTCCAAAAACTCAAAAAAACTCAATCGATTAGGTAATTTGGTTAAAGGATCAACATGCGCCATATTCATTAACTTGGCTTCATTTTCAAGCCGATCGGATATATCGCTGAATATAATAGCAGCCCCGTTAACCGTGTTATCCACGATAATAGGAATACAGGTATACTCTACCCATATGTAACTGTGATCTTTTTTCCAAAAGACGGCCTCTTTTGTTCTTATCACTGATTGATCATTAATGGCACGATATACCGCAAGACTTTCAATCGGAGGAGCATGAACATCGGCTATTTTTTCAATCAAAATTTTATAAATGGACTCATCTTTTAGTTCATCGTTGGAATATCCCAATAGTTTGGAAGCTGCCGTATTGATAAACGCTATTTTATAATCAAGATCTATTCTTAATACCCCTTCACCGGTTGCATTAAGCAACAATTTATTTTTTGCTTGTTCTGCTTGCAGTTGCATCGTCCGGGCTTCAGCAAGAAATTGAATCAAATAACGTTGTCCGTACAAAATAAATAAAATAATGTTCATAATCACACAAAAAAACAGAGTTGTGGTCAATGATAACCACACCTGCCAGGAATATTCCCTATTAATAAAATAAGGCGATGAAATTGCATTAAATCCCCATATCTGCCCGGCAAGCACAAAATTTGAAGACGTGTGAACTAATCGTGATGGATTCATGAAAATTTGTTGATCATAAATTTCATATACAGCGGTATGGTTTGCATCATCGCTTATATGAGTGACATTCAAATGGGAGTATTTTAAAAAATTATTGAAATTTTGCTTAAATAACTCATTAATATTAATGCGTAACACGATAAATCCTGCAATAGTGTTATTACTCAGAACGGGTGTAACAATAGAAACACCATCCAGGCGAGCGTTTTTGAAAGGATAGTCGGGAACAACAAAAGAGCTCTCTTTTTTGATGAGATGATTTACTGTATTCAAGTGCAAAACTGAGGATAAAGTATCACCTTTTTGAACAGAGTCCTTTGTTTTTGATAGATAAAAAAGAACTCTATATTCTTCTGTTATTGTGCCTGAAGAACGGTGTTGTCCTGATACGTTTTTTGTAATTGGAGATTGAAATTTTATATTCCCTTTAGTGTGATCCACTACCTTGGGAACCCATAATATGGATTGGATCGATGAATTTTCCCTTATTATCAAATGAGCAAGACGCTGAAAAGCATCCTTATTTATATCAGGTACAATTGTAAAAAAAACAGCCATTTCCTTACCAATTTCCATCGATAAATGAAGCTGATCTGCTAATCGACTGAATTTATATTGTGTTAACTCAATAAATTTTGATTGCACTCGCTTGAACTCTGCCTGGCTGTAAAACAGATGAGCCAGAAATACAATACAGAATGTAAAACATAAAGGAAGCAATATAGGTACCACCCTGCTACGCCACAGGTTTGCCGGTTGAGCCAAAGTGATCAAAATGACTGGTGTAAAAATAAGAACCCCGACACTGTCTCCCGTCCACCAGGTAACCCAGTTCGTCAAAAGATTTTCCGGCACAAGAGCACCAATCCAATACAAACCAAAATTGCTTAAGGTTGCATTTACCAGACATGAAACCGGGCCAGAAAGAAGTGCGAACAATAGAATGTCTTTGGGAAGGTGCAATGGATTATTGAGTTGAATAAAACATTTTATTAGCAACCATCCCATTAATACCTGAAGTACTGCACCAGTCCCAGTGATAACACCGGTAACCAGGACAAACACATCATAAGCATTGCCAAAATTGTTCCATGTAATATAGAAATTAAGAATGAACGATCCAATAAAAATACCCGGCAAAGTGCTCAAACCATAAACCAGTACAAAGCCAAGGGCAATTCCAGATGGTGGCCATATGGCTGTTGCATACCCCGGAGGAACCGCGAGCATTAAGCCAAGGTATCCGGTTACAATGTAAAAAAACAAAACAACCAGATTATGCTTCACAGAGCTTTTTAACCGATAAAGCCCATTCATATCAGAGATTCTCGTTAATTGGGATGGCCGGTTCTCGATTCAATGAGAGTTCGTTCATAAAGCAAAATACCTGATTTTATGAATAGGATATTATTAGTTTAGCTGAAAATCTGATGCACTATATCCAATCATAATGGTACCTAAAAATATTGATGCTAATTTAATGGTTATTTTGGCAAATGATTCATCCAAAACAGGTATGGCATTCCCTCAAAAATACGATACACTCAATTCAGGCCTATATAGAATTTCTGTAACAGATTAGACTATGAAAACAATGCGTTCTTTCTTTGCTATTATGATGGAGCCCCCTATCCAGGACTTTTTTTCAACCCATTTTAAGGCTATAAAACACTGCTTTTCAAACTCGGAGATAAAATGGAGTAAACTCGAATACCTCCATATCACTCTGCAATTTTTAAGTTCCATTAGATTAGATTGCGTTCCTCATTTGATAGAACATGTTCAAAGTTCACTGAAAAATACCAACTCATTTGAGTTGGAACTGGGGCCATTGGAATGGTTTCCAACCTCATCCAATCCTAAAATACTCTCATGTGCTGTAGGGCCTGTCTCAGTATTAAATACCCTTTCCGCAATAATTGGTCATGACTTAACAGCAATGAACATCCCCATAGACACAAGGCTTTTTAGAGCGCATATGACTTTAGGAACGATACGGTCCAATCAAAACCTGACCAACTCCATTAAATTGAGCCACATTAAATTACCGCCTATACCACCAATGACAGTCAATAAAGTGTATTTTGTTGAAAGCAAACCACAAAAAGAAGGCAGTCACTATTCCTTATTTGCATCCATTAATTTAAAGCCCCAGGAGCATAACCAGTGAGTTCCTTTGGTTTGTTCATTTTTTCGCAACCAATCATCTATAATTATAATATATCCAGCCAAATCTGAAGTTTTTATCATGAAACCAACGATTTAAACTCTGATGTCGCTCATTCAAAAGATCAGATTTGAACAGATAAAACATCACTTAAGCTGTGTGAACCTGACCTTTATTCAGGATCAATTGAATGATGAAGAAAGAATCAAGCCAACAGGCAATCGAAGAAAAACTGATCTTGATTGTCCATAAATTTATGACGGATCTGGGTGCTGAACGTGGACGTCAGGCAATTTCACTCGATGCGTCACTCGATAGAGACATAGGCATTGACAGTCTCGGAAAAGTGGAACTTTTTCGCCGTATTGAAAAGGAATCTTCCATACAACTTCCTGAACGCGCACTGGTCGACATTGAATCATTAAACGATCTGACCAAGTTAATCATGGAATGTCCTCATTCCTTGTCAGAAAGTAAACTCAAGCACAGTATATCTGCCCCTCTTGGCATTTCAAATATGGATTTAAGCTCCGCCAAAACATTAATCGAAGTACTCACTGTCTATGCCAGAGAAGAGGCTCAAAGACCGCATCTTTATTTGCAAAATGAACAGGGGGAAGAAGAAATAATCTCCTATTCACAATTATTGAGTTCGGCAGAACATATAGCTCGGGGCTTGTATTCTAAAGGAATAAAACAGGGAGATACGGTTGCAATAATGCTTCCTACCTGTGCCGAATTTTTTTATGCATTTTGTGGCGTATTATGTTCCGGGGCCATACCTGTTCCAATTTACCCCCCATTTCGTCCTGACCGCATTGAAGAATATGCAAAACGGGAAGCGCGAATTTTACATAATGCTGAAGTCAGAATCTTGATTACCTTCTCGGAAGCATCAACATTGAGTAAGATTTTGGGGGCCTTTGTACCAAGTCTTATAGAAGTAACAACTACAGATCAACTTAAAATGGCGACTGGAAGTCTACCCAAGTTTGAGCTGGATCCGCAAAGTCCGGTTTTAATTCAATACACATCGGGCAGCACAGGAGATCCTAAAGGTGTGGTCATCCATCATCACAACATGCTCTCGAATATAAGAGCTATAGGCAAAGCAATACCAGTTCAGCCTACTGATGCAGTAGTCAGCTGGCTACCTCTATACCATGATATGGGACTGATGAGCTGGCTTGGAGCCATGTATTATGGAATTCCGATAACCATCCTTTCGCCCCTGACGTTTTTAACTCGACCAGAACGATGGTTATGGGCACTGCATTATCACAGAGCAACCCTTTCAGGTGGTCCCAATTTCGCTTATGAATTATGCATAAAAAAAATCAATAACGAAGTGATTGAAGGATTAGACCTCAGTTCCTGGAAGTTTGCATTTAATGGTGCCGAAGCCATCAATCCCAAAACCCTGGAGAATTTTAGTAAAAAATTCTCCCCCTATGGCTTTAAACTTGAATCTTTTGCACCAGTATATGGATTAGCAGAAGCTACAGTTGGCCTGACCTTTCCTTTAAACAGGCGTAAACCTCGAATAGATAGTATTCAGCGTGATGCTTTTGAACAGACTAACAAAGCCATTCCTGCATCACATAATGAGGGAACAGTCGATTTTATAGGCTGCGGACTGCCGTTAACGGGACATGAAGTGCGGATTGTCGATGCAGATGATAATGAACTTGAAGAACGATCCATTGGCTCCATTCAATTCAGGGGTCCTTCTGCAATGCAGGGGTATTTTAACAATCTGCAAGCGACTCAAAATGCATATCATCAAGGATGGTGGGACACTGGTGATTTGGGATATCTGGCGGATAAGGAGTTGTTCGTTACAGGTAGAAAAAAGGATCTCATCATTAAAGCAGGACGAAATCTGTATCCAGAAGAAATAGAAGAACTGGTGAATCGCATACCCAATATTCGTAAAGGGTGTGTTATCGCCTTTGGTGCCAATGATCCTGGGACTGGAACAGAACAATTAATTGTTGTTGCGGAAACGAATGAGCATAAACACCAAGCACAATCTGTTCTTCGTTCCGCAATTATCGACACGATGGCAGTAGAGTTGGATATCGTACCGGATCACATTATTCTTGTGCCACCCAAGACTGTTCCTAAAACATCAAGCGGTAAATTGCAACGATCTGCTTGCAAACAAGCATTTATTGCAGGAAACCTTATCAACAATAGACTCTCAGCACGGATGCAAATGCTTAGATTAGTAGTGATGAGTACAGGTAAAAAGATATACGATCTGTCGTGCTTTACAGGAAAATTAATCTATACACTCTATCTGGGCATCCTGTTCCTGCTGACGCTTTTTCCTGCCTGGCTGATCGTTTTGCTTGCGTCTCATCGAACAGGCGCTCATATAAGCCGTTGGGCAGCACGCATGTGGTTCAGATTGGCGATGTGCCCTATCCACATTGAGGGTGCCATTAATATAAGCGATGACAAACCGCTGATTTTTGTCTCCAATCATGCAAGCTACACTGATGCCCTGCTCTTGTTGGCTGTCCTGCCGCCAGGCATTGTGTTTACGGCAAAAAAGGAACTGTTAAAAACACCGTTCATACGCACTTTTATTAAAAAACTGCGTTATTTAGTGGTAGATCGATTGGACTTTATGAAAAGTATTGAACATATGCATCAAATCGAAAAAATCATTCAAAACAAACATTCTGTTGTAATTTTTCCGGAAGGCACCTTTAGTTATGCTACAGGATTACGTCCTTTTAAATTAGGCGCATTCAGTCTGGCAGTTAAAACTAAAACGGATGTTTGTCCAGTCGCTATAGCTGGCACGCGTCTCTTTTTACGAGACGGCAGCTACGTACTTAAGCCTGTTCCAATAAAGATAACCATTGGTAAGCCCATAACTCCGAAAGATGACAGTTGGGAGGAGATCATTCGACTTCGCAATCAAGTACGCACGGACATTGCACAACATTGTGGAGAACCCATTATTGATCTGGTCGCGGCTGGCGTTCTGCGCACTTTACGTTAAAGGATTTGGGTACTGCTGCAAATAGGCTCGGCCCAATTGATATGACGCATAATCAGTGATATGTCCCTCATCTTTAAACACCGGCACACCATCAATATCGGCCTTGCAGCGCCCGTTAGGACATAAGACCATCTGCGGATCAATGACTACCAATTGAGGATATTTCTGTTTCATCTGTGCAAAAAGATCATCAAACCATTGTTGATCGCCTGGAATCAAATTAAATTCACATTGTTCTGAATTATAAGAACTTCGCCTTTTAATATGCTCAAAAAAACACTCATGGGGATTTCTTTGAGTGGATGCAATGGATTTAATTAAAACCGGTTTTGCCCCTGAGGTAACAATAATCTGCAACGCATCATCCAGACCTTGTTTAATCCGTTCTTGAGTTAACACATAAGATCGCTGGTCATCTGTTCGATTTATAATTTTATCACCCAGATAACCGTACCAGTTTTCCCCCAATATCACATAATTATAATGATGCTCTCGAATCATAGAATAGTAACGAGCAGTTTGATCATGACATGCCTGGTAAACTCCATTTTTAATAAACATATCGAACTGGAATATTCCAGGTAGTGTAAGACAGGCAATGGTTGCATGAGCAAGAATGGACACATCAGCTTCCTTTGCAATAGTATCTAGAAATCGCCAATGATGATTGGAATAAGAATCACCAATTAAAAATCCTGTTTTCTTTCCTGAATTTTTTACACCCAGAACGCAATCATGATTTATTTCAATATTTTTACCCTGAAGACATTTAGGTCTTTGTTCATCAGAAAATTGATTTAAAGTCGCATACAATCTGGATGTTTCAGCAAATCGCTGAGGCAAACCCTCTTCATTTTTAATGATGAAGTCGCTTAAATGGGCAAGGCTCACCGGCACCGCTAACAAAATAATTGCACTTTTTATAAAGGGCGTTTTGTTTGCTTTGGCAGCAGGTTTTTCTATATACCGCCAGGAAAGGTAAGCCACAATAAATACACTACAAAAAGCAAACAGTAGAACTAAAGAGGTCTCTTCTATATTGAGATAGCGAATCAAAACAAAAATGGGCCAATGCCAAATGTACAGAGAATAAGAAAGCAATCCAATAAATACCAGGGGTTTTGTCGAAAGAACCTGACTCCAAACGGGTTTAGGTTCACACTGACCTGTAGCGATGAGGATTCCTGTGGCAAGACAGAGAACAAAAGCGTAACCATTAGGATAACCCAAACTGACGTCTTGACGCATTGCGATGTAAAATAATGTGACAAGAGCTATGGTACTTAAGATATTAATGAAGTATTTGTTAAATGACCAACGAAGCTGCCCCAAAGCAACACAGGAACCGATTAAAAATTCAAAGATACGACTCGATAAAAGATAGTAGGTTTTAATTGGGGTATGTGATGAGCAATATAAGGATATGAAACAAAATAATACCGTAAGAATATAAATAACTCGGACTATCCGACGCTGCCCAAAGAAGGTGTGCAGAAAATACAGAGCAATAGGCAGGATGAGATAACATTGCCATTCAATAGATAAGGACCAAGTATGCAACAAAGGTAATTGGTTACTGTCTGGTGAAAAGTAACCTGTGGTTACCTTTCCAAAAAACGAATTGGATAGAAATACAGAGGTTTTACGCGCACTTTTCCCAAAATTAATTAAATCGTCAGGCAAATAAAAAAGCAACGTCATCAGTAAACTGACTGCAAGCAAACAAATAAAAACGGGCTGTAAACGCCATAACCTTCGGTTATAAAACGAAACAAGTGAGAACGTGTCATAAATTAAAGACTGATAGATGATGCTGGTTATCAAATAACCGGAAATTACAAAAAAAACATCAACCCCGACGAAACCAGAAGGAAACAGGCTCAGGCCACTATGAAAAAACAAAACAAATATAATGGCAATTGCCCTTAACCCATCTACATCTGGACGATAATTCACTGAGAGCCTTCACTTATATTAATTATGTGATTTATATCATAAAATGTTTATTTTAAAGAGAATTTTGAATAAGCGATAGGTTACAGAGCACCTTTTCCCCCTTCAATTTAGCTTAATCGCAAGGAAACATTATACCTGGATTATTCTACTCAGTGTTCCTGAAAAACCCCGATACAATAAAAACCAAATCGAAGAGTATGCAACCTTTCCAGAAATCGTTATTCTCTGCACGATTAGAACTGATTGTACTTTTAACAATCTGTTCTTTAAAATGGGGCAATAGTAACACATTTCTTTTGGAATCTTGAGTCGTTCTAAAAATAAGCACGGCTGTCCCATTAAAAAATCGTGCAACCTTGCAGGAGATTCCTCGCTACGCTCGGAAAGACGTCATATTTTTAATAGGACAGCAGTGTAAAAATAAGCTGCTTCCGATGAATTTGGATAATTCCCCAATCCTGCCTTAGACAAAAATGTAGTCACAATTCTGATTTACAGGTCACGAGATGTTGGTACCAATCTGATGAATGATCAGCCCCCTATTCATAAAAAATTTTTGATTTTAAAATACGCACTTTTATAAAAATTAGAACTATACTTAGTTTGCAGGAAAACAAATAAAAACTAAGGAGGATGCCATGAATACACATTCTATGTGCTTTTCAGGCGTTGTACGTACAGGTGTTATGGTTGGTTTGTTGTTTTTAGCCGTCAGTTTTTCTTCCATTGCAAATGCAGCTCAAGGCTGTGGCTATGGGTTTCACAGAGCAATATACAATGGAACATGCGTCTTAAATCATCCTGGCGCATTCTCAACACCGGCACCAGCTCATCCCGGATGCTGGAGAAATGCATGGGGTGCTTTGCGTTGTTATTAGGGTCTGTTGACAATTCAAGTTTCGACGTCCCGCGACTTGTTCGCGGGATCGAATTCAATCTTTAGAGGCGTAATATATTCTTGTTTTGCGCAAGATCTATCGATTCCGCGAACAAGTCGCGGAAAATAGGCTTGAAAATAATGAAATGTCAGCAGCCCCTAATAAATAAGAAATAATTTAAACGTCAGACTCTTTTCTTCTGGTATAAATCCTATCCAGCCAATGGAATGTCTGACGTTAGAAAGCATGTATCGTTTATACCCTGACAGAGTCTGCTTTTTACACTTTTTGGCAATTATCAACAGACTCCACTTCTTTCTATCAAGCATGTTGTACTCTTTATTCACCTCTCCAGGCGCATCAAGATGTAATTTTTTTGTAAAATCCAAGACTAAAATGAACAAAAGAATCTCAAATATGTTTAAATAATAAACTTTTAACGCTCATTCATTTAAATATTAATACTCACCTTGTATGGAGAAATGACACATGCGCTTTATAAAATACCTCAGTTTAGGTTTATTGCTTGGTATAACGCTGGACGCAAATGCCTACTACACTCATCAAGGTCAAATTTATGACAATGAAGGCAATCAAGTCTCCATAAACGGTATATCCTGGTCAGGCTTTCAGGATACTAATGTCTTTCAAGGTCTGCAAAACAATCCCTTTTACAGTATGACCACAGATTCAAACACAGTACGCGCAGGTTTGATGGATTTATTAGTACACCCCGGTGATTATGCTGATTCAGGAGTGGACCAACAAAATGCAGTATCATTTAAAACCGTGCGATTACCTATTCAACCAGGTGTTCTTTATGACGACCAGTCTGAAGTAGATTTAAATAAAGCGCTTTCCAATAAAGACAAACCCGAGTCAGGTAATGGTTTGTTCTGTAAATCGTGGCATGCAAGCGGTAAAGCTTGCGACAAAGCAGTAAGCCCAAAACAAGCATTGTGGATAGTGCTTGAGGAAATGAAAAAGAATAAGGTTAAAGTCATGATCGACATGCATCATCGTTATGGCTACGGTGATGGTATGCGTGACGGAACCGTTTATAACATGAACCAGTACGCCAAAGATTTAACAATTCTGGCCAATGAAATAAAACAACGAGGTCTTGATAATGTCATTGGTATCGATGTCTTTAATGAGCCCTACCAGCTCAACTGGTTCAAAACCAAAAATAATCAAGTCGCGTGGACTCAGGTTATTGCCACCGCGGCAAAAACAATTCATCAGACCAACCCCGATCTTTTATTATTTGTTGAAGGCTCAGGTGGTGGTAACGATGATGCTGACAACCCAATCATTTGTATCGCCAAAAACAACGTGCCAGGCTACTCGAATGGTTTCGATCATTGGAATGATCCGGGTACTTGCGGTGACAGTCAGGACGTCGTCTCATTTAAGGGTAATTGGGGGGAAGATTTTAAACCTCTGCTCAATAAAGAGTTGGCAAAGAATGGAGTCGCACAATTTGACTCTGATAAATTCACTAATGAATTATACAAACAGGTTCCCGACCTAAACTCAAATTCTGTGGATTGGTTATTGGGTGATGATAAGGCAGGTACTAATGGACATTTGGTTTTTTCTCCTCACGTATATCCGAAAGAAGTGGCTGGCTGGGAAACCGAACCTGGAATTGCGAGTACTTTACGTTTTGACTGGAGCTGGGGCTTCCTGCATAAAGCGGGATTTCCTATCGTACTAGGCGAAGCATCCTGGAAAACTGCCGCAGGTAAAAACTTCTTCACCCAATCGTTAATGCCTTATCTGGCAGAAAGCGGCATAGGAACCAATAATGTCTATTTTTGGGCAATAGGCTATCTTGGCGACACCGTTAGTGCCATTAATCCCAATTCGGGAACTTTGGATTTGGATGTACAACAGACTTTAAAGCCTTACTTTAATTAAAGCCAGTCCAGTTCTATTCTCTGGATCAACTATGACTAAGCATCAAGCAGTTGCTCTAGTTGAATAAATCCCAGCCGAAATGCCGCGGCGAAGACCGCGGTATCTTATACTTCAATGCCACCATCATGGGTCCCGCGGTCTTAGCCGCGGGAATTCGGTTGAGATGGGCGCTAATGCTGCATTTCGAATTTCTGTGGCTTTGATCCCAAGATTCAGGATAACGGCGCTAACTCATTCCTCAGTCAAAGCCGAGGAAATTCAAAGCGTAGAGAACAAACACATCTCAACCGAATTCCCGCGGCCTTGACCGCGGGATCCACTATTTTGCACCGCTATCCAGGATTCCAAGATCAAAACCGCGGAAATGTGAAGTATTGAGTGTAATCAGCGCTTAATTGATGCTTTCAATAAAAAATCATTATCCAAAATGATAATTAACGCCAACCCTCAAAACATTTCCAGTAAATTCCGCTTTGGATTTTACTGAAGCAGCTGCATATTCAACAAGGGGATTAAACGCTGCATTCTGAGTAAGATTCAGATAACTGTGCATAGGTCCTAAATTATAATAAATATATTCCGCTTTAACGCTCCATTTTGGAGTTACTAACCATTCTGCGCCACCGCCACCAGCCCAGCCGCCTAAAACATCATGTACCGAAGCATAACCCGACATGGGGGTAAAAACAGGTTGCGTGTTGGTTACGGTATACTGGGTATTCAATGTCGCACCACCATAAGCAAAAGCACCCGCTCCATAAACCAACAGAGTGGGATTAACTAAATACCCCAAACGCCCCTTAAGTAAACCAAGGTAATCCAGTTTTTTAGTAAGGGAAATATTGGCAACATGAGTCACTCCGGGCAGTAGAGGAGTTGTTACTGTGCTAACAAAATTACTGGTACTGCTTGTTGGAGCTATGGCATCCAAATCTGCATCGATTCCTATAACCAGCTTATCCATAATTTGAGCATTATACCCAATTTGCCCCCCTCCTATAAAACTTCCTAATTTATTATCAATTTCATGAGATCCAAGAAAAGCTATCGTCTCAGACATTGATTGAGAGAAGGGGTAATAAACTGGATTATAATAAGAAGGTATTCCCAAATTCCTGATTAAATTGTTTGCAGACCATAAATATCCGGCATTAGCACCGATATAAAAACCAGTCCAGCCTGTATTCTCTTCAAATGCAACCCCACCAGTACCAGCAAAGGAGTGAGCACCGAACAGTACGACAGTTAAAGAAAGAAAAGTCCTTGTTTTTTTCATTAGTAATGTTCCAATCAAATGATAATGTTCAGGTCGTGTAATGAATAATATTCTCTATAGACGAATCTTCATTACCAATGTACATTGTGAATTAAGTAAATGGCCATTGAGTCTAAAATATAAAATAATTTAGATCAATGAGATATAGATTATCCTGCAAGGCTGTCCCATTAAAAATGAGACGTCTTTCCGAGCGTAGCGAGGAATCTCCTGCAAATTGGCACAATCTGAATTAATGCATTAATTATCATTACCTTTTAAACTCTTTTTTTTACAAAGAATTTAATGTTGTCATCAGAAGATGTACCTGGATTTTTATATCATTTCGACACGCTCGAAGATCCAAGAATTGATAGAAAAAAATTGTATCCTTTAACGGAACTATTATTTGTTGTTATCTGCGCTAACATATGTAGAGCTCAGAGTTGGCGTGATTTTGTAACATTCGGAGAAGAACAATTAGATTATTTACGCCGATTTTTACCTTTTGAGAATGGCATTCCATCTAAAAATACATAGGCTCGTGTATTTTCGATTTTAAATCCGGAT